>JAGOCN010000452.1 GCA_017998735.1 Giesbergeria sp. | reverse complement strand
GCGAAATTTGGGAGTGTGTGGGCTTTGCCAACCATCAGGGCCAAGACAGGTGAACCAACGGGGGGCCGAGTATGGAGGGAAGCGGGAGATGAAAAATGCCGTTCACTGGCTTAAGTGAACGGCATTAGGGCGCACGGCGCCCTTTTTTCCGCGCCTGCACGACAACATCGACGTGCTGCGGGAAGCCCATGCCTTCATTGCGCTGCAGGACAGTGCCGGCCACCACATCAGCCCGGCAGGTGAGTGGCTGCTGGACAACTTTTATGTGGTCAAGGCGCAAGTGCAGGAAGTGCACGAGGGCCTGCCGCGCACCTATTTCCGCGATCTGCCGGTGCTGGTGGAAAAGCACCTGGCCGGGCTGCCGCGCATCTATGGGGTGGCATGGGCGTTTGTGGCGCACACCGACAGCGCCTTTGACGAGACACTGCTGACCGAATTTCTCGACGCCTACCAAGAAGAGCGCGAGCTGACGCTGGGCGAGCTGTGGGCCTTGCCCACCACCTTGCGCGTGGTGCTGGTGGAAAACCTGCGCCGCCTGGCCGAGCGGGTGGCCACCGCCAAGGCCGCGCGCGCCAGTGCCAATGGCTGGTGGGAAAACGCCAGGGCCGGCATGGAGGGCGCGGTGGCTGCACTGCCGGGCCTGGTGGACACCATGCGCACGCGCGGCGTGCTGCGCTCTTTCGTGCTGCAGTCGCTGCAGCGCCTCAATTCCGATTTTCTGACCCCGGACAGCAAGTCCAGCGCGCTGTCCGAGGGCGCACTCAAGACCCTTCACGAAACCCTGGCGCAGGCACTGCCCGACCCAGCGGCGGCGCAGGTGCAGCAGCACGCCGACCAGGCGGCCGACAACCTGAGCGTGCGCAACGCCATCATTTCGCTGCGGCTGCTGAGCAACACCGACTGGCGCGGCCTGATTGCGCGCACAAGCCTGCTGGTGCGCACGCTTGCACCCTGTGCCACTTTCCGTGCCGAGCGCAACGACACCCAAGACGCCAGCCTGCACGCCATAGAGCGGCTGGCCAGGCGCTGCGGCAAGGGCGAGGTGTTTGTAGCGCAGCAGTTGCTGGCGCTGATGGAGCAGTACACACCGCCGCCGGCCGGCGCCTGCGTCTGCGCGCCCGAGGCCATGGCCCAGGCCGCCACGGCGCCTGGCCACTGGCTGCGCGGTCCGGGCCTGCCGCAGTTGCTGGCTGCCCTGCACCTGCCGCAGCGCCTGGTGCCATGGCAGTCGCGCCTTCGCCCTTGGGTCACGCCCGTGTACCTGGGTGTGATTGCCCTGGCCAGTGCGGCATTGGTGTACTGGCTGGTGGTGCGTGCCGGTGCCGGCGATGCGTCTGGCGCGCTGCTGGCGCTGGTGGGACTGCTGGCCCTGTGGCCGGCCAGCGAAGCGGTGATTGCCGTGCTGCACCGCCTGGTCAGCGAATCGCTGCCGCCCGCGCGCCTGCCGCGCCTGGCGCTGGCCGATGGCGTGCCGGCCGAGCACCGCGTGCTGGTGGTCATTCCCACCATGCTGACCAGTGTCCAGGGCATTGCAGAGCAGTTGCGCCAGCTGGAACCGCACTACCTGGCCAATGGCGAGGCACAGGCCCAGTTTGCCCTGCTGACCGACTTTGCCGATGCCGCCACCGAAACCACGGACCGCGACGGCCCGCTGCTGCAGGCGGCCATCGACGCCATCGACGCGCTGGAAGCACGCCACAGCCGCACTGCGCCGCCGCTGCAGGGCCGGCGTTTTCTGCTGCTGCACCGGGCACGCACCTGGGCGCCGTCCGAGCAAAGCTGGATTGGCTGGGAGCGCAAGCGCGGCAAGCTGGAGCAGCTGATAGAAGTGCTGGCCACGGGCGCGCCGTCGCCTTTCATCGACCTGGGAGAACGGTCCGTGCCATCTGCCGGCACGCCCTACATCGTCACCCTGGACAGCGACACCGGCCTGCCGCCCGGCGCATTGCGCGCGCTGGTGGGCGTGGCCGCCCACCCGATCAACCAGCCCTGCGTGGACCCGCTGCGCCGGCGCGTGGTCTCGGGTTACGGAATTTTGCAGCCGCGCCTGTCCACGCCGCTGCCCGAACCGCGCACCGCCACGCCGTTCCACTGGCTGTTTGGCGGACAAAGTGGCGTGGACCCCTACAGCGCTGCCACGTCCGAGATTTACCAGGACGTGTTTGCCGAAGGTTCCTACACCGGCAAGGGCCTGCTGAACGTGCAGGCCCTGCACGCCGTGCTGTCGCAGCGGCTGCCCGAAGGGCTGATCCTCAGCCACGACCTGCTGGAAGGCTCGATTGCGCGCTGCGCTGCAGTGACCGACATCAACCTGGTGGAAGAGGCCCCGCTGCACGCCGATGTGGCGGCATCCCGCGTGCACCGCTGGACGCGCGGTGACTGGCAGCTGTGGCCCATTTTGCTGCGCTGGCGCAGTTTTGACCTGCTGGCCATCCAGCGCTGGAAGATGGTGGACAACCTGCGCCGCTCGCTGGTGGCACCCATATCGGTGCTGCTGCTGCTGCTGTGCCTGTGGACCGGAGCGGTGTCGCCCTGGGCAGCGCTGGCACTGGCGGTGGCCGCTTTTGGCGCCGGCCCGCTGCTGGGCGCGGTGGCCGGTCTGGCGCCGCCACGCGACGACCTGGCGCTGGTGCATTTTTACCGCCAGGCACTGGCCGACGTGGTGCGTGCTGCCGGCAC
>JAGOCN010000052.1 GCA_017998735.1 Giesbergeria sp. | reverse complement strand
TCTGCCGCATGGGCCGGCGTCCAGCGCCGCGCGAACAGCCCGCCTTGGGACGTGGCAATCCAGTGGTCCTGCAAGGACAGGGAGGCAGGGGACATGGTGGCCTTGCTCCAATGACAGGAAAAAAGGGAGAAATCCAGAAACGCACCCCTGCAGAGGGGCCACAAAAAAAGCGGCACCAAGGCCGCTGTTTCAGCGTGCGCGCACCAGGGCGCAGCACAGGGGCCTGGGGATCAGCGGCCGACCTTGAGCAGCTCGACGTCAAACTTCAGCGTGGCATTGGGCGGAATCACACCGCCTGCGCCGCGCGCGCCATAGCCAATCGATGCTGGAATGATCAGCGTGCGCTGGCCACCCACCTTCATGCCTTGCACACCTTCGTCCCAGCCCTTGATGACCATGCCGGCGCCCAGGCCAAAGGCAAAGGCGTCGCTGCGGTCGCGGCTGGAATCGAACTTGGCGCCTTGCACGCCATCGTTGTACAGCCAGCCGGTGTAGTGCACCGTGACCTGCTGGCCCTTGGTGGCTTCGGCGCCGTCACCCACGGTGGTGTCTTCGTATTGCAGGCCGGAATCGGTGGTGGTGAATGCCATGGAAAATCCTTGTCTTTGGTAAATGCTATTGAAATAAGAGCTGTCAGCGCTTGCCAGACATGCGTTACAGGCCTTTTTGATACCAAAGCCGCAGCGCAGTGCAGCCTGAAAGCTTACTTCTTGGCGCGACCGGCCACCCAGCGGGTGGCAAAGGCCTGCACGTCGCTCAGGCGCTTGAGCAGGTCAAGGCCCGGTGCGGTGACGATGTAGCCGTCGCTGCCATGGTCAATCAGACCGGCCTCGCGCATTTCCTTGATGCGCGTGTTCAGCGTGTTGGGCGTGATGCCGCCCACGCTGTCCTGCAGCAGCCTGAAGGTTTGCGGGTGGCCGTCCCGCAGCGCCCACAGCACGCGCAGGGCGTAGCGGCATTCAAGCCGTGCAAACAGCTGGTTGATGGCGGCATTTTCTTTGGAGCTCATGGGGCGTTTTCTCCTTGCGCAGTGGAAGATTTCAGGGTGCGGCGGCTGCGGTGTGCCAGGGTCCGGACACAGGGTCCGGGCGCTGGCGCAACGCAGTGCCGCGCCCATCTTGCTACAAGTTTAATAGCTTTCAACGCATGCTGCGCATGCGCCAGGGCGCAAAAACACTTCAAGCCCTGCAAAGTGTTGCCGCCCGGCCACGCGCTGCGGCCGTCCTGCGGTTGGGCATGGGCTGCCGCAGGCGCGGGGTGCGGCGCCAGTGCGGCGCTGGTGCGGCTGCAGTGCGGCTGTCGTATCGTGGCCGGCATGAACGCTTTTTCCGATTCCGCCAGGCCTGCAGGCGCTGCGCAACCCGCGCCAGAAGCCGGGGCTTTTTCAAAAGCAGCAGCAGCAACAGCGCCGCCAGCGCCTGCTGCCACTGCGCCCCCTGTTTCTTCGACTTCGGCGCCCGAAGGCACAGCATCCGCGCCGCCGCGCCCGCTGCCGCTGGCCGGGCTGCGCGTGGTGGAGTTCTCGCACATGGTCATGGGGCCGACCTGCGGGCTGGTGCTGGCCGACCTGGGCGCCGAGGTCATCAAGGTGGAACCGGTGGAGGGCGACCGCACGCGCCACCTGCTGGGCGCCGGCGCGGGGTTTTTTCCGCTGTTCAACCGCAACAAGCAAAGCATCGGCATCGACCTGCGCCACCCGCGCGGGCTGGAGGTGGCGCTGCGCCTGGCGGGCACGGCCGATGTGGTGGTGCAGAACTTCAAGCCCGGCACCATGGCGCGCTACGGACTGGACTACGCCGCGCTCAGCCAGGTCAACCCGCGCCTGGTGTATGTCAACCACACCGGTTTTCTGCCCGGCCCCTATGCGCACCGCACGGCGCTGGACGAGGTGGTGCAGATGATGGGCGGGCTGGCCTACATGACCGGCCGGCCGGGCGACCCGCTGCGCGCCGGCGCCAGCGTGAACGACATCATGGGCGGCATGTTTGGCGCCATCGGCACCGTGGCCGCACTGGTACAGCGCAGCCAGACCGGGCGCGGGCAGGAGATTGATGCCGCGCTGTTCGAGAACAACGTCTTTCTGGTCGGCCAGCACATGATGCAGTTTGCCGTCACCGGCCAGCCGGCCGCGCCCATGCCCGAGCGCATTTCGTCCTGGGGGCTGTACGACGTGTTCAGCGTGCAGGGCGGCGAGCAGATCTTTCTGGCCGCCGTCAGCGACGCACAGTGGCGCACCTTTTGTGACGCGCTGGGCTATGCCGACCTGCGCGCCGACCCGCAACTTGCCACCAACAACGACCGTGTGCGCCAGCGCGCCACGCTGCTGCCCGACCTGCGCCAGCGCCTGGCGCAGCACAGCGCCGTGCACCTGGCAGCAGTCTTTGAGCAGCACGGACTGCCGTTTGCGCCCATTGCCCGACCCGAACACCTGTTCGATGACCCGCACCTGCAGGCCAGCGGCGCCCTGCAGGACATCACCCTGCCCGATGGCGAACGCGCCGGCCAGCGCGTGCCGACCACGCTGCTGCCACTGCGCATGGCCGGCAGTCTGCTGGGCGTGCGCAGCAGCCCGCCCACGCTGGGCGAGCACACCGGGGCGCTGCTGGCCGCTCTGGGCTATTCGGATGCGCAAGTGCAGGCACTGCGGGACGCTGCCGCCGTGGTGTGAAGCAACTGGGGGTCCACGTTGGCCGGGCCCAGGCAGCGTGCGGGCAGGCAATGTGCTTTCAAGCGCTATCAAAACAATAGCTGCTTGCGCAGGCTGCACAAGCGCTGGAGGCCGAAAAGACCATGAATCGGGTATCCTGAACTTTTGCGGCCTGTGCTATGCCCTTGTGCTCTGTGCACCCGTTCACCAAAGCAAAAGCGCCTGCCGTTCCCAAGGAGCGGCAGGCGCTTTGTTTTGCTTGTGCTTTTTCACCGGACCGGCAGGCCAGCCCGGTGCAAACGCGCAGCGGATTACAGCGAATCGATAAAGCTGCGCAGCTTGTCGCTGCGGCTGGGGTGCTTCAACTTTCTCAGCGCCTTGGCTTCTATCTGGCGGATGCGCTCGCGCGTCACGTCGAACTGCTTGCCCACTTCTTCCAGCGTGTGGTCGGTGCTCATTTCAATGCCGAAGCGCATGCGCAGCACCTTGGCTTCGCGCGGCGTCAGGCCGTCCAGGATGTCCTTGACCACATCGCGCAGGCCCGCCTGCATGGCTGCTTCGATGGGAGCGGTGTTGGCACCGTCCTCGATGAAGTCGCCCAGGTGGCTGTCGTCGTCGTCGCCAATCGGGGTTTCCATCGAAATGGGTTCCTTGGCGATCTTCATGATCTTGCGGATCTTGTCTTCCGGAATCTCCATCTTCTCGGCCAACACAGACGCATCGGGCTCGAAGCCGAACTCCTGCAGGTGCTGGCGCGAGAGCCGGTTCATCTTGTTGATGGTCTCGATCATGTGCACCGGAATGCGGATGGTGCGGGCCTGGTCGGCAATGCTCCTCGTGATCGCCTGGCGAATCCACCAGGTGGCGTAGGTCGAGAACTTGTAGCCGCGGCGGTATTCGAACTTGTCCACCGCCTTCATCAGGCCGATGTTGCCTTCCTGGATCAGGTCGAGGAACTGCAGGCCGCGGTTGGTGTATTTCTTGGCAATCGAGATCACCAGGCGCAGGTTGGCCTCGATCATTTCCTTCTTGGCGCCGCGCGAGGTGGCTTCGCCGGCGTTCATGCGGCGGTTGATGACCTTGAGCTGCGTGAGCGGCACCACCACGCGGGTCTGGATGTCCAGCAGGCGCTGCTGCAGGTCCTGCACGGGCGGGATGTTGCGCGCCATCACCGTGCTCCACGGCTTGCCGGCGGCGGCCTGCTTTTCCACCCATTTCAGGTTGAGCAGGTTGGCGGGGAATTCCTTGATGAACATTTCCTGCGACATGCCGCACTTGTCCACCACGATGCGGCGCAGTTCGCGCTCTTTCTTGCGCACATCGTCCACCTGGGCGCGCACCGTGTCGCACAGCTTTTCAATGGTCTTGGCGGTGAAGCGGATGGTCATCAGCAGTTCGCTCAGCTCGTGCTGCGTGCTGGCGTAGGCGGGCGAGCCATAGCCTTCCTTGTCGTACGTCGTGTGCAGGCTGTCGAACAGTTCGCGCATCTTGTCAAAGCGACGCACGGCCTCGGTCTTGAGCTCTTCAAGCCGGCGCGTCATCGCCTTGCTGCCGCCCTTGCCGTCGTCGTCGTCTTCTTCGTCGAACTCGTCAAAGTCTTCTTCGGCCACATAGTCGTCGGCCTCGTTAGGGTCGGAAAAACCGTCCACGATGGTGGTGATGACCACCTTGCCCGAGCGGATGTCCTCGCCCATGGCCAGGATTTCAGCGATCGTGGCGGGCGAGCCGCTGATGGCCTCCATCATGTCCATCAGGCCGCCCTCGATGCGCTTGGCGATCTCGATTTCGCCCTCGCGCGTCAGCAGCTCGACGGTGCCCATCTCGCGCATGTACATGCGCACCGGGTCGGTGGTGCGGCCAAACTCGCTGTCTACGGTGGACAGCGCGGCTTCGGCAGCTTCTTCGGCTTCTTCTTCGGTCGCCGGGGTGGTGGTGGTGGTGGTGGCGAGCAGCTGCTCGGCGTCCGGCGTCTGCTCGTACACCGCCACGCCCAGGTCGTTGAGCATCAGCACCACGACTTCCAGCGTTTCGGCGTCCACCAGCTTGTCGGGCAGGTGGTCGTTGATTTCGCCGTGCGTCAGGTAGCCGCGCGTCTTGCCCAGCTTGATCAGGGTCTTGATGCGCTGGCGGCGCTTGACCATGTCTTCCTCGGACAGCACGGTCTCGTCCAGACCGAACTCCTTCATCAAGGCGCGTTCCTTCGCCTTGCTGATCTTCATGCGCAGTGGCTTGACCTTCTCGACCGGTGCGGCCGCCGGGTCCACTGCCGCTGTCTCGGTTTCTGCCTCGGGCTCGCCTTCCAGATCGGATTCGATGTCCGACAGGTCGGCGTCGTCTTCCAGCGCGCTCTTGGCCTTGGGGCCGGGCTTGGCGGCGGTCTTGGCGGCTGCCTTGGCAGGGGCTTTGGCTGCGGCCTTGGCGACGGGCGCTTTTGCAGCGGTCTTCACGGCGGTCTTTGCGGCGGTGTTTGCGGGGGCCTTCACGGCGGTCTTGGCCGCCACCTTCTTGACCACCGGCGCTTTCTTGGGCGCCTCCGCCACGGCGGGCGTGGCGGCGGCAGCGGTGGCCACTTCAGGCGCGGCAGCAGCAGCAGCAGCGGCCGTATCGGCCACGGGCGCCTTGGCGCGCCGGACTTTCTTGATGACGACGGGGGTGGACGTGGGGGCAGCAGGCTTGGTGGTCAAAGGCACGGGTTTCGCTTTCGTGGCTGTCGCACCAGCAGCGCCGGGCGGCACCAGCGGGGCGGCGCTGGCGGCAGGGGCGGTGCTGGACGGCAGTGGTTTCTTGGCAGTGGTAGGGGCAGCCCTGGCAGCGGTGTCTGCAGCAGACTTGGGCGGCTTCGCGGTTTTTGGAGTGGGCATGGGCAACCTCAAAATCAAAAACGAACACAAAGAAACGCAAGCGCCACGGCCCTCGGCACGGGTGGCACGGCAAAGGCGGGGCCTTCACGGTTCGAGGAAAAGCCCTCGGCGGCAAGATGGATGGGCGATCATTTGGAGTGCAGTCCTTGCGGTGTGAAGGGCGGTTGTGCGTGTGTGTCACGGTGGCCCGGCCCGGAGGTGCTGCTGTCGCTCTTGCCGACGTCAACCGTACATTATACCGGCACAGATTATTTCAAGACCTCAATTTGAAGAATTGTCAAGGCGCTTCAACAGGCTTTTGCACTGCAGGTCCAGCGATCTCCAGCGCTCCAGCGCTGTCGGGTCGTGCGCGGCCTGGGCAATGGCCTCGTCCTGCAGGCGCCGGATCTGGTCCACGCGCATGCGGTCCAGCAGCCCGCGCAGCTCCTCGCGCAGTTCGCGCAGTTCGCCCCCGGTCTGTGCATGGGCGCCGGTCATGACGCGCTCGGCGCAGACCGCGCTGCCGTGCCCGTGCAGCGCGGTCTGTAACTGTTCCCAAGGGCGCACGCCATGTTCATGGAATTGCGCCTCCAGCCAGGCAAACAGTGGCCCGTGCGGTGCGGGCAGCGCGCACAGCGCGGCATGGTCGTCGTGCGCCAGCGTGTCCAGAAACTCCATGTGCGACAGCAGCAGCCGGGCGGCATGGTCCGAGCGGGCCGCCGGCACGCTGCGCGGTGTGCGCGCTCCGCCCTGCCAGGCAGGCGCTGGCGAGCGCCCGCTGCCATGGTCCTTGCCCTTGCCGGTGCCACTGCGGCGGGGCGCAAAACGGCCTTTGCCGTCGCCTGCCGAAGCAGGCTGCGGCAGGCCGTAGGCGCCATCGCCCAGCAGAGCGGCATCGGCAAAATCGCCGGATGCAGGCGCAGGCACAGCTGCAGACGCAGGCCAGGGTGGGGACGCAGCCGTGCGCGGCGGCTGGCTGCGGGCGGCGTCGCGCTGGCGGGCCTGGGCCCAGACTTCGGCCAGGTCGTGCGCGCCCAGCTGCGCCAGTGCCGCCAGTTCGGCCAGCAGCTGGCGCTTGAGCACCCCGTCGGGCAGCGGCTCCCACAGCAGGCGGGCGTTGCTGGCCATGCGGGCACGGCCTTCGGGCGTGGCCATGTCGCACTGCTCGCCGGCCGCCTGCACCAGAAACGCGCTCAGCGGCAGCGCTTCGGCCACCAGGCGGGCAAAGGCCTCGGTGCCGTGGGCGCGCACAAAGCTGTCCGGGTCGTGTTCGGGTGGCAGAAACAGGAACTTGATGCTGCGCGTGTCGGTGGCGTGCGCCAGGGCGTTGTCCAGCGCCTTGCGCGCCGCGCGCCGGCCGGCGCCGTCGCCGTCAAAGCTGAACACCACCGTGTCGGTGAAGCGCAGCAGTTTGCCCAGGTGCTCGGGCGTGCAGGCCGTGCCCAGCGTGGCCACTGCGTTCGGAAAGCCCAGCTGCGCCAGCGCCACCACGTCCATGTAGCCCTCGGTGACCAGCGCCAGGCCGCGCTCGCGGATGGCGGTGCGCGCCTCGAACAGGCCGTAGAGCTCACGCCCCTTGTGGAACAGCGCGGTTTCGGGCGAATTGAGGTACTTCGGTTTGTCGTCGCCCAGCACGCGCCCGCCAAAGCCGATGCATTCGCCCTTCACATTGCGGATAGGGAACATCAACCGGTCGCGAAAGCGGTCGTAGCGGCGCACGTCGTTGGCGTTCTCGTCGTTGACGATGACCAGCCCGGCGTCCAGCAGCAGCGGGTCGTCGTACTGCGCAAACACGCTGGCCAGCCCATGCCAGCCGGGCGGCGCGTAGCCCAGGCCGTAGCGCCTGGCCAGTTCGCCGGACACGCCGCGCCCCTGCAGGTACTGCACGGCCACCGGGGCGGTGCGCAGCTGGCGGCTGTAGGCCTGGGCGGCTTTTTCCAGCACATCGGTCAGCGTGGCCTGCTGCTCGCGCCGGGCGGCGGCGCGTTCGCGTTCTTGCGGCGACAGGTCGTCCTGCGGCACCTGCAGGCCGGTGCTTTGCGCCAGATCGTTGACCGCTTCGATAAAGCCCATGCCGGCGTGCTCCATCAAAAATCCGATGGCATTGCCGTTTTTGCCACAGCCAAAGCAGTGAAAAAATTGTTTGGACGGGCTGACGCTGAACGATGGCGATTTTTCGCCATGGAAAGGGCACAGCCCCATGAAATTGGCGCCGCCTTTTTTGAGCTGCACATAGCGCCCGACCAGCTCGACGATGTCGGTGCGGTCGATGAGCTCCTGGATGAAAGACTGGGGAATGGTCACCGGGGCATTTTCGCCCACGGCGCAAACACGGCATGCGCTACGCTGGCATGCGCAGGCCCACACTCAGCAGCGCGTCAGCCGCCTTTGCTGTAATTGCCTCCACCCATGTGACTTTCCGAGGATTTTTGCCATGACCAGCAGCATTTTTGACCAGCACCTGCCGCGCACCGCCGCCAACCATGCGGCGCTGTCGCCGCTGGACTTCATCGAGCGCACCGCGCAGGTGTACCCCGACCGGCTGGCCATCGTGCACGGCAGCCTGCGCCAGACCTGGGGCGAAACCTACGCCCGCGCCCGCCAGCTGGCCAGCGCCCTGCAGCGCCACGGCATCGGCAAGAACACCACCGTGGCCGCCATGCTGCCCAACACCCCGCCCATGGTCGAAGCGCACTTTGGCGTGCCGATGGCCGGCGCCGTGCTGAACACCATGAACACCCGCCTGGACCCGGAGGCGATTGCCTTCATGCTGGACCACGGCGAAGCCAAGGCCATCATCGTGGACCCCGAGTTCTCGGGCCTGGTGGCCCAGGCGCTGGCGCTGCGCACCGGCACCGCACCCTTGCTGGTCATCGAGGTCACGGACGACCTGTACGGCCCGCCCGCCCAGGCGCTGGGCGGCACCGCCTACGAAGATTTTCTGGCCCAGGGCGACGCGCAGTTCGACTGGCAGTTGCCGGGCGATGAGTGGGACGCGATTGCGCTCAACTACACCAGCGGCACCACCGGCAACCCCAAGGGCGTCGTCTACCACCACCGGGGCGCGGCGCTGAACGCCATCAGCAACGTGCTGGAATGGGACATGCCC
>JAGOCN010000451.1 GCA_017998735.1 Giesbergeria sp. | reverse complement strand
GCCTGGAGCAATACACCACGCTGCTGCAGAACGCCCAAGCCGATCTGGACGCCGTGGCGCAGTCGATTGCAGCGGGCAATGTGCGCGTGGCCGGCCTGCAAGGCGACATCGACCGCCTGCAGCGCGAAATTGCCGCTTTGGGCGCGGTCAACCTGGCGGCGCTGGACGAGCTGGCGGCGGCAACCCAGCGCAAGACCTTTCTGGACCTGCAGACGGCGGACTTGACCGAGGCGATGGACACGCTGGAAGGCGCCATCCGCAAAATTGACTCGGAAACCCGCGAATTGCTCTCGGGCACCTTTGACGCGGTGAATCGCCACTTTGGCCGCATGTTTCCCGAACTGTTTGGCGGCGGCCATGCGCGTTTGATCGTCACCGGGGACGAAATTCTGGACTCGGGCGTGCAGGTGATGGCGCAGCCGCCGGGCAAGAAGAACCAGACCATCCACCTGCTGTCGGGCGGCGAAAAGGCGCTGACCGCGATTGCGCTGGTGTTTGCGATCTTTCAGCTCAACCCCGCACCTTTTTGCCTGCTGGACGAAGTGGACGCCCCTTTGGACGATGCCAACACCGAGCGCTATGCCAAACTGGTGACCAGCATGAGCAAAGACACCCAGTTTCTCTTCATCAGCCACAACAAGATTGCCATGGAAATGGCCGAGCAACTGATCGGCGTCACCATGCAGGAGCAGGGCGTCTCGCGCATCGTGGCGGTCGACATGCAGTCGGCCCTGTCGATGGCGGATGCCGCCTGAACCCCCACACAACAACAACACCATGAGCACTTTGCAAATCAGTCTGGCCATCATCGGCGGCGTCCTGCTGGCCGTGATCGTCATCTACAACTTCTGGAGCGCCCGCCGCAACGCGCCCAAAAAGGCGCTGCCGCCCGAGCACGAACGCAATGCCGAAGCCCTGGCGCAGCGCCAGGAGCCAGGTTTTGATGCGGCTTCGCTGTCGGCTTCCAAAGCCGGTGCTCCGGCCCACCACCCTTCACACCCCGCGCCTCCGGACGCTGACAGCGACTTTGCCGCACTGCCCCCCGGCGTGGACGAGCGCGATGTGCGCGAACTGCCGCTGCCGCCGGTGGTGCACGAGCGCAGTCCGCTGGACCCGCTGATCGACGTGCTGGCATCGCTGCACACCGACCAACCCGTGGCCGGCGAAACCGCGCTCGCTGCACTGCCGTCCACCCGCCGGGCCGGCAGCAAGCCTTTTGCCATCGAGGGCTACAACAGCACCACCGCGCAGTGGGAAACGCCGGTGGCCGGCCAGATGTACAGCGACTTCCAGGCCGGCGTGCAGCTGGCCAACCGCACCGGGGCGCTGAACGAGATCGAGTTTTCCGAATTTGTCGTCAAGGCCCAGGCCTTTGCCGATGCGGTCAACGCCGCGCCCGATTTTCCGGACATGCTGCACGAGGTGGCGCGCGCCCGCGAACTCGACCAGTTCGCCAGTGAACACGATGCGCAGCTGGCCTTTGTGCTGCGTGCCCGCCAGGCCGCCTGGAGCGCCGGCTACCTGCAGCAAAACGCCGCCCGCCTGGGTTTTGTGCCGGGCGCGCTGCCCGGCCGCATGGTGTTGCCGGCGGCTGCCGGCGCAGGCGTGCCGCCGCTGCTCAGCCTGGCCTTTGACGCCCAGGCCGCGATGGCGGACAACCTTGAGCAGTCCGCCGTGCGCGATGTGCTCATCAGCCTGGACGTGGCGCAGGTGCACCGCAGCGAAACACCCTTCACGCGCCTGCGCGAAGTGTCGGCCGCGCTGTGCGACGCCATGGACGGCGTGCTGTGCGACCAGAACGGCACGCCCCTGCCGGCCATGGCCATTGACCCGATAGCGGCCGACCTGGAGGTGCTGTACGACAAGCTTGACGGCCGCGACCTGTCCGCCGGCTCGGCGCTGGCACGGCGCCTGTTCAGCTGAGGGGCATGGCACCATGGTGACCAGCAGCAATTCAGGGCTTTTTGAGGCTCCAGCCCACGCCAGTCCTGCGCCAGCAGCTATCAAAAAAGAAGTAGACGCGCTGCGTGCGCAGTTGCGTTTGTGGGGCCACCAGTACTACGTGCAGGACGCGCCCGAAGTGCCCGACGCCGAATACGACCGCGCCTACCAGAGGCTGCAGGCGCTGGAGCTTCAGTACCCCGAACTGCTGGCGCCCGATTCGCCCACCCAGCGCGTGGGCGGCGCGCCCATGGCCAGCCTGGCACCCGTGCGCCATGCGGTGCCGATGCTGTCGATCCGCACCGAAACCGATGTGTCGGCCGCGGGCGCAGAAAAGTTCGAGCAGCAATTGCGCTCGCACCTGACCACCGAGCAGCGCAAGTGGGAGCGCGGTGAACGCACACCGGCGCAGCCGCTGTCGTCTGAAGCGCAGGCGGTGGCAGACGGCGCACCGGTGGACTGTGTGGCCGAACTGAAATTTGACGGCCTGGCGATGAGCCTGCGCTATGAAAACGCTGTGCTGGTGCAGGCCGCCACGCGCGGCGATGGCGAGGTGGGCGAAGATGTGACGCACAACATCCGCACCCTGCAGCAGATTCCGCTGGTGCTGCCCGCCGGGTCGCCGCCGGTGCTGGAGGTGCGCGGCGAGGTCTACATGGCACGCGCCGACTTCGAGCGCCTGAACGAAGCCCAGCGCGAGCGCGGGCAAAAAGCCTTTGTCAACCCGCGCAACGCCGCCGCCGGCG
>JAGOCN010000450.1 GCA_017998735.1 Giesbergeria sp. | reverse complement strand
GTGCGTCGCTGCGGGCGCTGGTCGATCTGATCGATTCGGCTGAACACACGCTGGAGCTGTGCACCTTTCTGTACCGCGACGACGAAGCCGGGCGCGCGGTGGTGGCGGCGCTGGAGCGCTGCGTGCAGCGCGGCGTGACCACGCGGCTGCTGCTGGACGCCCTGGGCAGCCTGAAGGTGCCGCGCAGCCAGCTGCGCCGCTGGATGCGCGCCGGCATCCGGGTGCGCCGCTTCATGCCGCTGTGGCGCAACCCGCTGCGCGGGCGCACCAACCTGCGCAACCACCGCAAGGTGGCGGTGGCCGATGGCATGCGGCTGTGGAGCGGCGGCCGCAACCTTGCGGACGAGTACTTCACCGATGGCAATGACAGCGACAGCAGTGGCGAAGGGGAGGCTGAAGGCGGCAGCCCGGTCTGGACCGACCTGAGCTTTGTCGTCAGCGGCCCGCTGGCGGCACACGCGCAGTTGCAGTTCAAGGACGACTGGCGCTCGGCCGGCGGGCGCCGGGCGGCGCTGGAGCCACCCACGCCGCTGTCGCCCGAAGCGGCAGCCAATGCAGCGGCGGCCTCGGCAGCGGCCGCCGCGTCACCGCACGCGGTGCTGGCGCAGTGGGTGCCCAGCGGTCCGGACCATGCCGACGACACGCTGCACGCATTGCTGATGAGCGGCGCCTACCAGGCGCAGCGGCGCATCGACGCCGTCACGCCGTACTTTGTGCCCGACGACGCGCTGCTGGACGCCTGGTGCCTGGCCAGCAGGCGCGGCGTGCAGGTCAGCCTGCTGGTGCCCCGGCGCTCCAACCACCGCCTGGCCGACTGGGCCCGCGAGCGGGCGCTGCGCCAGCTGGTGGCCGCCGGCGCGCAGGTCTGGCTGGCGCCGGGCATGGTGCATGCCAAGGCGGTGGTGATCGACGACGAGCTGGCGCTGTGCGGTTCGCTCAACCTGGACGCCCGCAGCCTGTTTCTGAACTACGAAGCCATGGCGGCGTTTTATGGCCCGGCCGAAGTGCAGTGGCTGAGCCGCTGGTACCAGCGCCAGATTGCCGGCGCCCAGCCCTACCGTGCCCGCCGGCCGTCGCTGCTGCGCGACATCTTTGAAGGCGTGGTGCGGGCGGTGGGGTTTCAGCTGTGAGGGGCAAGAAGGAGAAAAAGGGCGCGCAGAAAGGTCTGCGCGGCTGCGGGCACAAAGCGTTTTTGCGCCGACCGGCAGTGCTGCCGGTTTTGCTCCCTCTCCCTCTGGGAGAGGGTTGGGGTGAGGGCCGGCGGCGCTGGCAAATAGCGCATTCATGGCTCCGCAGCCAGCCAGCAAGAAAAGGCTTTCAAGAGTCTGCATGGCCCCAAAACAGAATATTCAGTGTTTTTGGCCTGTAGCGCTTGTGCAGCAAGCGCTGATAGCTATCAAAAAATGAGCAATCAAAAGGTTTGAAACCCTTGCACAGAGCAATGGCCATGCCCGGATGCAGGGCGGTTTGCGCTGCATTTGTGCGCAATCACCAGAATGTTTGTGCAGTCGCCGCCGGCCCTCACCCCCGCCCTCTCCCAGGGGGAGAGGGAGCAACACCGGCGGCTGTGCCTGCGCCTGCGCCGCGCTCAGTGCGCCGCGCTTTCGGCCAGTGCCTGCAACGCTGCCAGCACTTCGCTTTCTTCCACCCCTTCGCCGCGTTGCACCAAAGCCGCGTGTTCGGCCAGGGCAGCGGCGCCGCCCTGCTGCAGGCGGGCAATGGCCTGGCCGGCATCGCGCGGCGCGTCCAGGGCGGTGCTTTGCAGCAGCACGCGGCCATCGGCGGCAACCAGCTTGAAGTAGAACTTGCCGTCCTTTTCGCGGTACTGCTTGAAGGCGGCGGCCTTGCCGGATTTGGCCGGTTTGCTCTCTTGGGTGGCGGGGCCTGCCGCGCCCACCAGCGGGCGCAGGCCGACAGCGGCGCGCAGTTCGCGCAGAAACGGCGTGGCCTGTGCGCGGGCGCGCTCGGCGCCGGCCAGCAGTGTCTGCTCGATGCGCGTCGGGTCGTTGATGAGCGCTTCGTACTGCGCGCGCATCGGCGCCACCACGCTGTCCACGCGCTCGAACAAAACCTGCTTGGCATCGCCCCAGGCAATGCCGTCGGCGAACTGCTGGCGCAGGGCAGCGGTCTCATCGGCGCTGGAAAAGGCCTGGTACATCTGGAACAGGGCCGAGCCTTCAACCTCTTTGGGTTCGCCGGGCGCACGCGAATCGGTCAGCAATCCGCCAATGTGTTTGCGCAACTGGCCGCTGGTGCAGAACAAGGGAATGGTGTTGTTGTAGCTCTTGCTCATCTTGCGACCGTCCAGGCCGGGCAGGGTGGCGACGTGTTCGTCCACCGCGGCTTCGGGCAGCACAAAGTGCTCGCCGCCGTACAGGTGGTTGAAGCTGGCGGCCATGTCGCGCGCCATTTCAATGTGCTGCACCTGGTCACGGCCCACCGGCACCTTGTGCGCCTTGAACAGCAAAATGTCGGCCGCCATCAGCACCGGGTACATGAACAGGCCGGCGGTCACGCCGTCGTCCGCATCGCGCCCGGTGGCGGCGTTCTTGTCCTGCGCCGCCTTGTAGGCATGGGCCCGGTTGAGCAGGCCCTTGCCGGTCACGCAGGTCAAGAGCCAGGTGAGTTCGGGAATTTCGGGAATGTCCGACTGGCGGTAGAACATGACCTTGTCCGGGTCCAGACCGG
>JAGOCN010000449.1 GCA_017998735.1 Giesbergeria sp. | reverse complement strand
GCGACCTGGTGGCGGGCAACGCCAGTAGCTGGCAAAGCTTCTGGTTGTTTTTCTACGCACTCGCCACCTTTGGCGCGGCCGGCTACATGCGCGAACTGGTGTGCAAGCACATGTGCCCCTATGCGCGTTTTCAAAGCGCCATGTTCGACAAGGACACGCTCATCGTCACCTACGACGCCGAGCGCGGCGAGCCACGCGGTGCGCGCTCCAAAAAGGCCGACCTGTCCACGCTCAACCTGGGTGCCTGCATCGGCTGCAACCTGTGCGTGCAGGTGTGCCCCACCGGCATCGACATCCGAGACGGCCTGCAGTACGAATGCATTGGCTGCGGCGCCTGTGCCGACGCCTGCGATGCGGTCATGGACAAGGTGGGTTACGCACGCGGGCTGGTGAAATATTCCACCGAAAACGCTTTGAAAAACCACTGGAGCCGCGCCCAGACCCTGCGCCATGTGCTGCGCCCCCGCGTGCTGGGCTACAGCGCCGTGCTGCTGGCCATCGTGACCGCCATGGCCGTCAGCCTGGCAATGCGCACCCCTTTCAAGGTGGACGTGGTGCGCGACCGGGGCGCGCTGGCGCGCATTGTGCAAGGCGGCCAGATTGAAAACGTCTACCGCCTGCAGATCATGAACGCCACCGAGGCCGGCCAGCGTTTTCGCATCAGTGCCGATGGCCTGCCGGGGCTGGCGGTGGCATCCGACAGCGAGGTGTATGTCGATGCCACGCAGTCGCGCTGGGTGGCGGTGCGGGTGCAGGCGCCCTATGAAGCAGCCGCGCCGGGCTCGCATGCTATCCAGTTTCACATCAAGGACCAGGACAGCGCGGCCAGCGTGGCAGAGAAGTCGGTGTTTCTGGTGCCGCGTTAAAACGCTGATTTTTGCTATTAAAAAAGGAGCTTCTGGCGCAAGCTGCACAAGCGCTGGAGACACTTTTTGTCTGAAATCCAGACTGGCCACAGAGATGGGGCGGTCTGGCATGGGGCCGTCCAGCCAGGCCAAAGCCGCACAGGATGCTGGCGGTGGTTGATGCTGGTTTGACCGTTTGCTCGTTTGATTGTTTGTTTGTTTTTTAACCCAGGGAGATTCCATGAAAAAGTCTGTATTTTTAGGTGCCGGTCTGTTGGCATTGGCGTTGAGCAGCCACAGCGCCGAGCTGTTCGTCAACATCCACAGCAGCCAGGCGATGGCGCAGGGCGCGGGCCTGGTGCTGGCCGGCCAGGCGCTGGCGCAAAAAGCCCCCGTACGGGTGCTGCTGTGCGATGCCGCCGGCGACATTGCCGTGGCCGGCCAGGACATGCCCAGGCTCAAGCCCAAGGACGTGACGCCGCAGCAGATGCTGCAGGGCCTGATCAAGTCCGGCGCCAAGGTGGAGGTGTGCGCGCTCTACCTGCCCAACACCGGCCGCCAGGCCAGCGACCTGATCCCCGGCGTGACCGCAGCCAACCCGGCCGATGTGGCGGCCCACCTGCTCAAGCCTGAAGTCAAGACGCTGGCTTTTTAAGCCAAACAGGGCTCTGGCGCTTGCGCAGCATGCGCGAGCAGCTATGAATTAAATAGCATTCAGACGCACAAGACACCCCCATCGCAGGGGTGGTCACGCATGCGCCGGTTTGTGCCCTTCCACAGCCATGCGGGCAATGAACCCTGAGCGTGTTTCGCCTGCACTGCGGGCGCGCGCGTCCAGGCGGCGCAGCACACGCCGGGGCAGGCTGATGTTCGCGCGCTCCAGCGTGTCGTCCAGCATGGCCGGGTCCACCTTCACCAGCGCCCAAGGCCAGCCTGCAAACTCAGGGTGCGCTGCGCGCAGTGCCTCAATATCGGACGGTGGTGGAATGTCCTGGCCGGAATCAATAGCGACTTCAATCCAGGCGGTGATGGCGTCTTCGGCCTCCACCATGGCTTGCTCCAGCGTGTCGCCCGCAGAAAAGCAGCCGGGCAGGTCGGGCACTACTACGCCCCACGCCGTGGATTCGCTGCCGGGTTCGATGGCAATGGGATAACGCACAGGTGCTCCTTTCAGATACCGGCTTGCCGCCAAATGGCCTTGACATCGGTTTTGCACCATGGCGTGCATCCCGAGGCACCGCACACTGGACTGAGTGCATCCTGGCTGTTCACGGCTGGCAAAGGCACACCGTCGCTGCTGAGCGAACTGCGCCGCGAACTGGGCGCGGTCGGGCAGGTCGACATCCTGGTCAGCTTCATCACCGTGTCCGGGGTGCGCAAACTGCGCGACGTGCTGGCACACATCCTGCCATGGGCACGGATGGCAAACTGCCTGTGCGGCTGCGTGTGCTGACCACCACCCACCTACATAGGCGCCACCGACGCTGCTGCAGTGCATGAACTGGCCAGCCTGCCGGGCTGCGAAGTGCGCGTGTCGCTGGACGGGCGGCGCACGCGGCTGCACGCCAAGGCCTGGATTTTTTGGCGTGCCACGGGGTTGGAGCCTGCCCGACGCGGCGCTGGTTGATCAGTTGGTTACCATATGTACATATTTCATTAATGAAAACTATTGCTCTGGCCCTGTGAGGTTTGAGGTTTTTCTTCTGCATTGCCTGGGCGAAAGCAGAAAAAATTTGCTGACTTTGAAGGGCCAAATCCATAAATGAAGCCAGACCATGGAGAAAAAAGAGTTGCTGGGCTTTGGCCCACATCTGACAAACAGGCCGGTGCATGTGCAAATTCGAA
>JAGOCN010000051.1 GCA_017998735.1 Giesbergeria sp. | reverse complement strand
AAATCCACGTCCTGCAGGGGCACGGTTCCGTTGTTGCCGCTTTCGGCAAAAACGGTGGCCGGTGTCACTGCCAGGGGCGCGCCGCTGACAGCGGCCACAGGCTCCAGGGTGACCAGCACGTATTTGCCTTGCAGCTCGGTCTTGTAGGCAGTGGCCTGTTTCAGGTTCAGCACCACGCGCGAGCGGTTGCCTGCCTGCACCACGTTGACCGATTTCAGGTTGCCCTGGTTCACTTCCACCATTGAACGCCCGAGGGTGCTGGCGGTGCCCGGAAAATCCAGCGCAATGCGGGCGGGCGACTGGATGGCAAAACCGGCAGGAAGGGCGTTCAAGGGCTCCGAGAGTTCGATGCGCACCACTTCCGAGCCCCCTTGCAGCGCAGCCGTGACCTTTTCAATGGCGGCCTGTGCCAGCGCGACGCTGCAGGACGCGGCCGCTGCCACGGCAACCAGCGCCTTCAGACAGCGCCTTGTGATCGCTTTGTCGATGTGCTTCATTTTTTCTGTCCCTCTTGCAATTCCAGCGATACGTTTCGTTCGATCCAGTCACCTGTGGCGTCCTGAACAATCTCGCGCAACTCGACCGCGGTTTCGGTGATTTTGGTGATGCGGCCATAGTTCAGGCCAAGGTGGTTTCCAAGCTGTACCTGGTACAGGAGGGCGTCGACCTTCAGCAGCGCGGTGGGTTTGCCGATCTTGTTCAGGCTGCCCACCATGGTCATGGTGTCAATGGGAAAAGCCTCCAGCGGCTCTTTGCGGCGCGCCATTTCAGGGGCGATGAGTGCCACGTTGGACGCCACCTGGGCAGAGTCCCGGCGCAGTGCCTGGGTCAGTTTCAGGGAGTTGAAGGGTTCCATGCCCGACTCTTCCGAGTAGTCCTGTGGCTGGAACTGGACGGGCTCGGTCAGGGGCGTGATGCGGGGCCTGGCCTGGGCACGCTCCTGCACCACCCATGCGCGCAATTCGTCTTCACCGGCAGGCGCACAGCCTGCCAGAAGGGCCACTGCCGCCAGGGCAAGGCCAAGGCCTGTCAGCTTGGTGCATTTCATTTTTTCTTCACCTCCGTCGCCTTGCGCTGCGCCAGAACCTCTTCGGGGTCCAGGTAGCGGAAGGTGCGTGCAGTGGCATCCATGGTCAGGCCTCCATCCTTGTCCTTGTCTTTTGCATTGGCAGCCACAGAGGCAATGGAAATGTTGTTCAGTGTCACGATGCGCGAAAGGTGGGCAATGTCGGAGGCAAAAGCGCCCATGTCGTGGTATTTGCCGGTGACGCGCACGGCAATGGGCAGCTCGGCGTAGTAGTCGCGCACCACGATCTGCCCAGGCCTGAACAGGTCGAATTGCAGGCTGCGGCCCAGCCCTGCCTGGTTGATGTCCGACAGCAGCGCCGCCATCTCTGCCTTGCTGGGCAGCTGCTTTTCCAGCTGCAGCACGTACTGCTGGACCTGCTCGCGCTGCTTCTTCAATTCGTCCAGGCTGACGGCCTTGATCAGCTTTTTCTGGTAATCGGCGCGCAGCGTGACTTCCTGTGCCTGTTCGGTCTGCAGCTCCTCTTCAAAGTCTTTCAGCCAGACAAACCACAGCAATGCAGCCACCACGGCCGCAATGAAGATGCACAGCAGGGTGCGCGGCAGCACGGGCCAGAGGGACGGGTCTTTGGCATCAAGGTTGCTGAACTGTTGCTGCAGCGTCTGTTGCCAGGAGGAAAAATCCACCTTGACCGGTTGGTTCTTTTTGGTCTGTGCCATGCCTATTTCCTGGTGGCAGCAGCAACTGCAGCGCCGGCAATGTCTTCAGTGCCTTGCTTGTCGCTGGCGCGCACCAGCTGAAAGCGCAAGTTGAAGGTTGAAACGCGCCGCTGGTCGCGCGCCGAAAGCGCCAGGTTGCTGGCAACGATCTCCACCAGCTCGGGCTTGGACAGCCAGGGCGTGTTGTTCGACAGATTGCGCAGCATTTCCGATACCCGCTCGTTGGACTGCGCCATGCCTTGCATGACCACGGTCTGGTCGGTCTGCTTCAGGCTGGTGATGTACACCCCGTCGGGCAACTGTTTGACCAGCTCATTGAGCAGGTGCACTGGCAGGTTGCGGTCGGACTGCAGGTCTTCGACTGCTTTCTGGCGTGCGCGCAGCGAGGCAATTTCCTCTTCCAGAGAAGCGATTTCCTTGATCTGGACTTCCAGAACCTGTATTTCGCTTTTCAGGTAGGCATTTTTACCTTGCTGCTCGGCAATGCGCGTCTGAAACAGCCAGTAGATGGCGCCCGCAATCATGAGGCCCACCAGAAAGGAGGCAAACATGGTGGCCTGAAAGGCTTCGCGCCGGCGTTTGCGGGCGGCTTCCCGGTGGGGAAGCAGGTTGATCAGTATCACTGCAGGAACCTCCGCATGGCCAGGCCGCAGGATGTGAGGTAGGACGGTGCTTCACGGGCCATTTTTTTCATGCGGATGGAGCTGCCGATGGCCATGCCATCAAAAGGATTGACCACGCTGCAGGCAAAACCCGATTGCTGCGCCACGGCCTCGGTCAGGCCTGGCAAGGGCGCGGAACCGCCGGCCAGCAGGATGTGGTCTATCTGGTGGTGCGGCGTGCTGGTGAAGAAATACTGCAAGGCCCTGCCGATTTCCTGCGCCAGGCTGTCGACAAAGGGCTTGAGCACCGCTGCTCCATAGTCTTCCGGCATGTCGCCGCTGCGCTTCTTGCTTTCGGCCTCTTCCATGGAAAAACCATACTGGCGCACGATCTGCTGGGTCAGTTGCGCACCGCCAAACGCCTGCTCGCGCTCGTAAAGCACCTCGTCGTTGCGCATGACCTGCATGCTGGTTGTCAGTGCACCGACTTCAAACAGCGCCACCAGTGCATCCCTGCCCCGGTTGGGAAGGGCTTCAATGAGCCGGCTTGCGGCCAGCCGGGAGGCATAGGATTCAATGTCGATGATGGTGGTCTTGAGGCCGGCGGCTTCTGCCAGGCCCTGGCGGTCCTGCACTTTCTCGCGGCGCGAAGCGGCCAGCAGCACATCCACATCGCCGGGTGAATTCTGGTTGGGTCCGATGACGCAGAAGTCCAGGCTGACCTCGTCCAGCGAGAAAGGGATGTACTGGCTGGCTTCGGATTCCACCTGCACTTCCAGTTCCTGCTCCGACATGCCCCCAGGCAAGGTGATCTTTTTGGTGATGACGGCCGAAGAAGGCAGGGCCAGCGCCACATTTTTTGTTTTGGTACCGCTTTTCTTCAACAAACGGCGCAGTGCTTCCGCCACTTCATCGAATTTTTCAATGTTTCCATCTGTAATCCAGCCACGTTCCAGCGGCTCTATGGCACAGCGTTCCAGAACAAAGGCACCTGACTTGTCCTGGGCCAGTTCCACCAGTTTCACACTCGAAGAACTGATGTCTATGCCCAGCAAAGGTGCCAATGTGCGACCAAACAGGGATCCTGCAGAACTCAAGATGATTTCCTCTTCATGGCCATAAAGGCACAACAAAACTTAACATTTCGTACGAATGCTATCAGTAAGATACAGAATCGGCAAAGTGCTTTGACAACGGACAAGGGGTCAAGCGTTGTCAAAAGTACACGTTCGGACGCACATGCAAGGTGTGGCAAACAGGCAGACTTTTCTTTTGCAAGTGCTGACGCATGCTTTCAATGTCTTTGCACAAGGGGCATGGATGGGCATTTTTATAATGTCCGGTCATTGTTCTTCAAAGCTTTATGCCTCTCCCACAGAAACCACCCTCTTCCAGCGCCGCTGGCTCCAAGCCAAACCCCAGGCGCTCTGGTTTTCTGCGCTGGTTTTTTCTGGCAGTGGCATGGGCCATGGGTCTGGTGGTTGCAGGCGCTGCCGCCCTGGCGCTGGTGATTGCAGTGGCATTGGCCATGGCGTACCCCAATTTGCCGGACGTGTCCGAACTGGCGGACTACCGGCCCAAGCTGCCATTGAGGGTGTATTCGTCTGAAGGCGCGCTGATTGGGGAGTTTGGCGAAGAGCGGCGCAACCTGACCCGCATCGAGGACATTCCGGAGGTCATGAAAAATGCCGTGCTGGCCATAGAGGACACGCGCTTCTTCGAACACGGGGGTGTGGATTACAAGGGCATGGTGCGTGCTGCACTGGCCAACCTGGGCCGTGTCAAAAGCCAGGGCGCCTCCACCATCACCATGCAGGTGGCACGCAATGTGTACCTGTCCTCTGAAAAAACATTTACACGCAAAATTTACGAAATCCTGCTTACATTCAAGCTGGAACACCTGTTGAGCAAGAACCAGATTCTGGAGATCTACATGAACCAGATTTACCTTGGCAACCGGGCCTACGGGTTTGCCGCAGCGTCCGAAGCCTATTTCGGCAAGCCGCTGAAGGACATTTCGGTGGCGGAAGCCGCCATGCTTGCCGGCCTGCCCAAGGCGCCTTCGGCCTACAACCCGATCGCCAATCCCAAGCGCGCCCGCATTCGCCAGCTCTACATCATTGACCGCATGGAGTCCAACCGTTTCATCACGCCCGAGCAGGCAGACATGGCGCGCGAGGAGCCGGTCAAGCTGCGCACCGGCCCCGACAACACCCGCGTGCATGCCGAGTACGTGGCAGAAATGGCGCGCCAGCTCATCTTTGCCCAGTACGGCGACGAAGCCTACACACGCGGCCTGAATGTCTACACCACGCTCAATTCAGCTGAACAGGACACTGCCTACAAGGCGCTGCGCAAAGGCATCATGGATTACGAACGGCGGCAGCAGTACCGGGGACCGGAGCGCTTTGTCAGCCTGCCTACCGCAGCGCAGGACCTGGAAGAGGCGATTGACGATGCGCTGGCCAACCATCCAGACAATGGCGATGTGATGTCGGCGCTGGTGCTGGAGGCCACTTCACGCAAGATCACCGCAGTGCGCCAGAACGGCGACAGCGTGGAAATCACCGGCGAAGGCCTCAAACCTGCCCAGTCGGGGCTCAGTGCCAAGGCACCCCCGAACATCAAGCTGCGCCGGGGCGCCATCATCCGGGTAGTGAAAACACCCAGGAACACCTGGGAGATCACGCAACTGCCGGAGGTGGAAGGCGCGCTGGTGGCCCTGGACCCGAGCACGGGCGCCATCCGGGCGCTGGTGGGCGGCTTCGATTTCGACAAAAGCAAGTTCAACCATGTGACCCAGGCCTGGCGCCAGCCGGGTTCAAGCTTCAAGCCGTTCATCTATTCGGCAGCGCTGGAAAAGGGCTTCACCCCTGCCACGGTGGTCAACGATGCGCCGCTGTTCTTTGATTCCAGCTTCACCGGCGGCCAGCCCTGGGAACCCAAAAACTACGACGGCCGCTACGACGGCCCCATGACCATGCGCACTGGCCTGGCCAAGTCGAAGAACATGGTGTCGATCCGCATCCTGCAGGCGGTAGGGGCCAAAAACGGCCAAGAATGGGTTTCGCGCTTTGGCTTCGACGCAGCCAAACACCCGGCCTACCTGACCATGGCCCTGGGCGCCGGTTCAGTGACGCCGATGCAGATGGCCGTGGGTTATTCGGTGTTTGCCAATGGCGGCTACCGCGTCAACCCCTACCTGATTGCCCGCGTGACCGACCACAAAGGCCGCATCATTTCGGAGACGCCCACGCCGGAGCTGTCCGAAAGCAACCGCGCCATAGAGCCGCGCAACGCCTTCATCATGGACAGCCTGTTGCAGGAGGTGACCCGCTCCGGCACGGCAGCGCGCGCCCAGGCAACCCTCAAGCGCCCTGACCTGTATGGCAAGACCGGCACCACCAACGATTCGGTCGATGCCTGGTTCACCGGCTTTCAGCCGTCCATCACCGCGGTGACCTGGATTGGCTACGACAAGCCCCGCAACCTGGGCAGCCGCGAAACAGGCGGTGGCCTGAGCCTGCCGGTCTGGATCAGCTTCATGCAGCAGGCGCTCAAGGGCGTGCCGGTCATGGAGCCCAGCGTGCCAGCCGGGGTGGTGAACATTGGCGGCGAATGGTTCTATGAAGAATTCAGCCGCAACGCCGGCGTGGCCAGCCTGGGCCTGCAGGACCGGCCGGCCGCGCCTGCTTCGGTTTCACCCGGCCAGGAACCGGCCCCGGAAGAGCGGCGGCGCATTCTGGACCTTTTCCGCAATTGACATCCAATGCGCAGGCCGATGGCAGGGCATCCTTGCCCTGGCCGGTCTGCGGTTTCTCTCCACGGGTCAGTTGTCTTTGCTATTAAAAAAGGAGCTGCTGGCGCAGGCTGCACCTGCGCTGGAGGCACTTTTTGCTTGTATTTTTCAGATTTTTCAAAAGAGAGCTGTTGGTGCTGTGCCCAGGCATCCCATAGGCCAGAAAACCGCTCTGGCTGGCATTTCACCCTTTTGACCTTTGTTTTTCAGAAAACAGAATGGAGAAAGGTCACCCGTCTGATGGATCCGCCCTGTCCATCCAATCAGAGATAGCTGTAGTGCAGTGCGGACTCGGCTTGGAATTTTTTCAGGCAGAAAATTGCAGCGCCATGCCGGACTGCGCACTGGCATCTTCGCTGAGCTGTGCAAAAAATTCGCGCCCGCTTTTGGTGTCCTGCCAGTGCTGGCCGTCAAAGCGGTAGTGGTAGCCGCCACTGCGTGCTGCCATCCACATTTCCTGCAGCGGTTTTTGCTGGTTGATGATGATCTGGCTGCGGTTGTCGAAAACAAGCGTGACCATGCCGCCCGAGCGCTGGACATCCACATCGGCGTCGGTGGCATCGTTGATGCGGTCGCAACACTGCTCCACCGCCATCAGCACCTGTTCGGCGCGGTCCAGAAATTCAAGGTCATTCATTACAATTTGCCCATGTTGAGAGTCTCCCAAATTCTAGCCAGCCGCCTCGCCCTTGCTGCCAGCCTGGCTGTATTGGCCGCTGCTGGCACCGGCTGCGGCCAGCGCGGCCCCCTGTTTCTGCCCGGCGATGCAGCCGCCAGCGCGCGTGCCACGCTGCCGCAGACCCTGCGCTCGGGCCTGGCGTTCAGTGTGCCCGACAGGCCCTTGGGGGTTGCCCCGCCCGCAGCCGTGCCATCCCCTGGCGTTTCCACCACGCCTGTGTTGACCGCACCCCTTTCCGTTCCCGGCGCTGCTGCACCCCTGTCCACAGCGCCCGCTTCTGTTCGTCCCCTTGTTCCTGCCACACCATGAATTTTTCCGCACTGCCCGGCCACCCCCATGTTCATTACCGCGACCAGTCGCTGTGCGTGGAAGGGGTGTCGCTGGAGCGCCTGGCCCAGCAGCATGGCACCCCTTTGTTTGTTTACTCGCAAACTTCCATGCACGAAGCACTGGAGGCCTACCGGCGCGGGTTTGCCGGGCGCAAGCTGCAGGTCTGCTATGCCATGAAGGCCAACCCGTCGCTGGCCGTGCTGCAGTTTTTTGCACGCCAGGGCTGCGGCTTCGACATCGTCTCGGGCGGCGAACTGGAGCGCGTCATTGCGGCGGGCGGTGACACGGGCAAGGTGATTTTCTCGGGCGTCGGCAAGACACGCGCCGAAATGCGCCAGGCGCTGGACGCCGGCATCCTGTGCTTCAACGTCGAGAGCGAAGCCGAACTGGAAGTGCTGAGCGAGGTGGCCAGCGCCAGCGGCCAGGTGGCGCCGGTCAGCATCCGCGTCAACCCGAATGTGGACCCGCAAACGCACCCCTACATCTCCACCGGCCTCAAAGGCAACAAGTTCGGCATTGCCCATGAGCGCACCCTGCAGGTCTACCAGCGGGCGGCGCAATTGCCGGGCATTGCGGTGCGCGGCATCGACTGCCACATCGGCTCGCAAATCACCCAGACCACGCCCTACCTGGACGCCATCGACAAGCTGCTCGACCTGGTGGAAGTGCTAGAGGCGGCCGGCATTCCCATCCACCACATCGATTTTGGCGGCGGCCTGGGCATCAACTACAGCGGCGAGACACCGCCTGCAGCCGATACGCTCTGGACCCAGCTGCTGGCCCGCATCGATGCACGCGGCTTTGGCGAGCGCCAGTTCATGGTCGAGCCCGGCCGCTCGCTGGTGGGCAATGCCGGGGTCTGCGTGACGGAGGTGCTGTACCTCAAGCCGGGCGAGGAAAAGAACTTCTGCATTGTTGACGCGGCCATGAACGACCTGCCACGCCCGGCCATGTACCAGGCCTTTCACACCATCGTGCCGCTGCAGGCACCGCAGGACGACAACACTGCCAACACCACCGCACAGGCGCAAACGGTGTACGACGTGGTGGGACCGATCTGCGAGAGCGGCGACTGGATCGGGCGCGACCGCAGCCTGGCGGTGCAGCCGGGCGACCGGCTGGCGGTGCTGTCTGCCGGGGCCTACTGCATGGCCATGGCCAGCAACTACAACACCCGGGGACGGGCGGCCGAAGTGCTGGTGCAGGCAGACCAGGCGTACCTGGTACGCCAGCGGGAAACCGCTGCAGACACCTTCAGGGGCGAACAGCTGCTGGCCTGAAAGCCCCCTGCGGTGGGCCAATGGCGCCTGTGACTTTCCCTGGCTTCAGCAACAAGCCAGGGAAAGCGTGCTTGATTCACCTGTGCAGCAGCCAGGCAAACTTTGCTTTTCAGCACGCGTGCCTGTGCGCTCGGCAAAGGCACACGGTGCCCGTTGGTCATTATTTAACAAAAGCAATGTGCAGTTACAGTCTTGTGC
>JAGOCN010000448.1 GCA_017998735.1 Giesbergeria sp. | reverse complement strand
GTCGCTGGCCGGCAGCAGCGTGCTGGCCGGCGGGGTGGGCGGCGGACCGGGCGGCCTGGGCGGGTCAGGTGGCCTGGGCGGGTCAGGTGGCCTGGGCGGATCAGACGGAAGGGTGTTCATGGGGCGCTAGGTGCGGCGGCAGCACAAAAGGATCACATCAGACCCTGCAGCAAAAAAAGGACGGAGAGGCAGAAAAAAACAGCAGTGGCGGGCCATCGGGTCGGGGCGCTCAATAGTAGTTGCCCAGGAGCGAGCCGATCTCGATCAGCAGCAGCACCGCGAACATGCGCGCCAGGCCGCCAAGCTGCGAGTCGGGCTGCACGCCGTGGCCGGTGTCGTACATGCCGGCTGTCATGGGAATGAGCGCCACCGCCAGGCTGGAAAACAGCGTCTTGAGCGCAAACACCAGCGTCACCGCCGGCGAGAACACCTGCCCGAAGGTGCGCGTGTACACCGGCAGCCCGGCCAGGTTGAAGCCATAAACGCTCAGGTACACCATCACCAGCGCCACCACGCACGACAGCGCGGCCAGCGTGGTGCTGGCAAACACGCCGGCCACCACGCGCGGCAGCAGCTCCATGCGCACCGGGTCGCCGCCGGCGCGGCGCAGCGCCGCAAAGTGGCCCGACTGGCGCAGCATCCCCAGCTGCGCGCCGCTTGGAATGGTGCAGCGCATGGCGACAAACAGCGTCGCCGTGAGCGGAATGAGTTCCAGCACCAGCACGCGGATCAGCATTTCCATGGCGTAGCGCGACAGCCCGTAGCTCATCGCCGCCACCACCACGATGCGCGTGACCACCACGCACAAAAGCGCCGCCAGCGCGGTGAAACCGATCAGCACCGGCGCCGTGTCCAGGTAAATGTGCCGCGCCAGCGTGCGGCGCGACACCGGTCCATAGCTGGACGGCGACAGCACCAGCACCAGCACCACCGCGCCCAGGTAAAAGATGCGCCCCCAGGCCAGCGCCCAGCGCTGCACGGTGCGCCACAGGCGCTCGGGCCAGGTCATGGTGAACAAGGACATCAGCATGGGCACATCATACTGAATACAAGCCAAAATAGGCTCCAGCGCTTATGCAGCGTGCGCTGGCAGCTATGTTTTTCATAGTAATTCGGGTGAATGCAGAGGCTGCGCATGGCAGGCGCGCAGCACCACCCGGGCCATCACACATGGCGCTTGGGCACCGCACTGGCAGGCAAACCCTCCACCTGCGCGTCTGCCTGCGCGTGCAGCGCGTCCAGGGTGTGGCAGTGCACATCGGTTCCGTCACAGCGCCCGCGCAGGGCGCGCAGGTCCTGCTCCAGTGCCTGCAATTCCAGCCGGCGAGTACGCACATGTGCCAAGTGGCCGTCCAGCGTGTGGCAGGCGGTGTGTACATCGAGCGGCGCCTCGGCGGTGTCCAGCGCCAGCAGCGTGCGCACCTCGTCCAGCGACATGTCCATGGCGCGGCACAGCCGGATGAAGCGCAGCCGGTGCACATCGGCTTCGCTGTACAGGCGGTAGCTGTTGTGTTCGCGGCCACCGGGGCTGAGCAAGCCTTCCTTTTCGTAATAGCGCATGTTGGCGGCCGAGACGCCTGAGCGGCGCGCCGCCTCGCCAATGCGCCAGCGGGCAGGGTCGGACATGGGTGATTGTTCAGGGGCTGGCAGGGACATGGCTTGACCTTCAAGTGACTTCAAGGATTTTAATGGGTGCATGGCGCAAAAAACACGCTCTGTAAAACGTTTCGTCTGCGAGGACACCAATGCACAAAGAAACTTCAGCCGCACCCCATCCACACCACCACCTGCACGGTGCCGATAGCGCCCCAAGCGTTACAGGCGCCACTGCCAGCGCGACGCACCAGAGCCACAGTGTTGATGCACCCTGTGCTGCTCCGGCAGCCAAAACACAAGCAGCATCAGCACGCACTCCTGGCGCGCCGCGCATTGCCATTTCTTGCTGCCCGCCTGACAGCACCAGCAGCAGCGCCTGTGCACCCAGCGCAGGCACCGCAGCCGCGCACGATCACGCCAGCCATGCAGCCGGTGAAGGCCATGGCGAACACAGTGACCACGGCGGCCACGGCGGCCACGACCACAGCGCCCTGCCCGGCTGGGGCCGCATTGGCGCCGCTCTGCTGGCGGCCACCGGCGCCGAACTGTTGCACCTGATCGGCCCCGACACCACGCTGTGGCACGGCGCCAGCATGGTGCTGGCGGCAGCGGCCATCTTGCTCGCCGGCCTGGGGGTGTACCAGAGCGGCGTGCGCTCACTCTTGCGCGGGCAGCTCGGCATCAGCGCACTGATGGCGGTGGCCGTGACCGGCGCCTTCGTCATTGGCCAATGGCCCGAAGCGGCCATGGTGATGGCGCTGTACGCGCTGGCCGAGCGCATTGAAGAGCGCGCCGTGGGCCGCGCGCGCCATGCCATCGGCGCGCTGCTGGCGCTCAGCCCCGAGCAGGCCGAGGTGCAGGGCGCGGACGGCCAATGGCAGAGCGTGCCGGCAGCCGAAGTGGCGCTAGGCGCGCTGGTGCGCATCCGCCCCGGGGGCCGTGTGCCATTGGACGGCACGGTGCTGCGCGGGCGCAGCCCGGTGGATGAGTCCAGCGTCACTGGCGAGAGCCTGGCGGTGGACAAAGTGCCCGGCGATCTGCTGTTTGCCGGCACGCTGAACGCCCAGGCCGAGCTGGAAATGCGCGTGACGGCGGCCGCCGGCA
>JAGOCN010000050.1 GCA_017998735.1 Giesbergeria sp. | reverse complement strand
CATTGGCATCGCGTGCGCTGCCGTCACGGTTGCCATCGCGGTTGCCGTCACGGGCTCCGTCACGGCTGCCGGAACGTTCGCCGCGCCGGCCACGGCCTTCGCTGCGGCCTTCGCCGTTGCCACCGTTACTGCTGCTGCTGCTGCGGCCACCGTCGCGGCGGCCTTCGCGTGCGGCGGGCATGCCGTTGCCGGTGCCTGGCTGGGCCATCGGCGCTGGTGCCGGGGCCGGGGCCGGGGCGGGCATGGGCGCGGCCACCGGGGCCGGGCGCTCACCAAAGCCGAACAGGCTCTTGAGCCAGGCAAAGAAGCCCTGCTCCTGGTGCTGCGGTGCGTGCGGCGGCGTGTAGGGCTGGGGCTGCGGCCGGGGTGCGGCGGCCGGTGGCTGCACCGGGGCGGCGGTGGGTGCTGCACTGGCTGCTGCACTGGTTCCACTGGCAGGGCGGTGGCCCTGGCCGGCGCGTGGCTGGCGCACTTCGCCTTCGGCACGCGGTGCGGCCTGCGGTGCGGGTGCATCGGGCAGCACGCCCTTGATGATCGGCGTCTGCTTGTTTGTCGGCTCCTGCGAACGGCGCGTCACGGCGGTGGGGTCTTCCACCTCTTCGGCCAGCTTGTAGCTCGCCTCCATGTCGTCCAGGCGCGGGTCGTCGTGCTTCAGGCGTTCGAGCTTGTAGTGCGGCGTGTCAAAGGCCTTGTTCGGCACCATCAGCACGTTCACGCGCTGTTTCAACTCGATCTTGGCGATTTCGGTGCGCTTTTCGTTCAGCAGGAAGCTGGCCACCTCCACCGGCACCTGGCAGTGCACGGCGGCCGTGTTGTCCTTCATGGACTCTTCCTGGATGATGCGCAGGATCTGCAGCGCCGACGATTCGGTGTCGCGGATGTGGCCCGAGCCACCGCAGCGCGGGCAGGGAATGGACGAGCCTTCGCTCAATGCCGGCTTGAGGCGCTGGCGGCTCATCTCCAGCAGGCCGAACTTGCTGATGGCGCCAAACTGCACGCGGGCGCGGTCCTGGCGCAGCGCGTCGCGCAGGCGGTTTTCCACATCGCGGCGGTTCTTGCTTTCGTCCATGTCGATGAAGTCGATCACGATCAGGCCGCCCAGGTCGCGCAGACGCATCTGGCGCGCCACTTCGTCGGCCGCTTCCAGGTTGGTGCGGGTGGCGGTTTCCTCGATGTCGCCGCCCTTGATGGCGCGCGCCGAGTTCACGTCCACGCTGACCAGCGCTTCGGTGTGGTCGATGACGATGGCGCCGCCACTGGGCAGCTGCACCGTGCGGGCATAGGCCGATTCGATCTGGTGCTCGATCTGAAAGCGGCTGAACAGCGCCGCGTCGTCGCGGTAGCGTTTCACGCGGGCGGCATGTTCGGGCATGACATGCGCCATGAACTGCTGCGCCTGCTCGTAAATGTCGTCGGTGTCGATGAGGATGTCACCGATGTCGTTGCTGAAGTAGTCGCGGATGGCGCGGATCACCAGGCTCGATTCCTGGTAAATCAGAAAAGCGCCCTTGGCGCCTTTGGCAGCGCCGTCAATCGCATTCCACAGTTTCAGCAGGTAGTTCAGGTCCCACTGCAGCTCGGGGGCGCTCCTGCCAATGCCGGCGGTGCGCGCAATGATGGACATGCCGTTGGGGTATTCCAACTGGTCCATGTTCTCCTTGAGCTCGGCGCGGTCCTCGCCCTCGATGCGGCGCGACACACCGCCGCCGCGCGGGTTGTTCGGCATCAAGACCACATAGCGGCCGGCCAGGCTGATGAACGTGGTCAAAGCCGCGCCCTTGTTGCCGCGCTCTTCCTTTTCCACCTGGATCAGCAATTCCTGGCCTTCGCGGATCACATCGCTGATGCGCGCCTGGCTGGGCGAGACGCCCGGAGCAAAGTACTGCTTTGAGATTTCCTTGAACGGCAAAAAGCCGTGGCGGTCTTCGCCGTAGTCGACAAAGCAGGCTTCCAGCGAAGGCTCGACGCGGGTGACGACGGCCTTGTAGATGTTGCCCTTGCGCTGTTCGCGCCCTTCGATCTCGATCTCGTAGTCGAGGAGTTTTTGTCCATCAACGATGGCCAGGCGGCGTTCTTCGGGCTGCGTGGCGTTGATCAGCATCCGCTTCATGATGCGTTTCCTTTAAAGGTGACTGGGGGGTTGCCAAAGCTGCAGCACGCTGGCTGCAGGCTGGAAACCCCGGAATTCCAAACAATACAAAAGGCCCCTCAGGGGCCAACGATGCCTGGACTGACGCCTTGGAAACGAAGGGAATGGTCGCGCATGCCGTGGGTGCCTTTTGTCTGTTTCAGACCAGCGGCGGTGGCAGGGGAGCGTGGATGGGAGCGAGCCTGAAGGCAGGGATTTTTGCTATTGAAAAAATAGCTGCCCGCGCAGGCTGGGTGTGCGCTGGAGTGCTTTTCAACGCCCACAGGGGAAGCCAGCGCCTCCGCTGCAGGGTTTGAAACATCATCACCAGCATCCACATGGTTTGTTCGCTTTGATCCGCCGGCAGTCGCGGCCCGCCAAAAGAAGGGGGTGGACTGCCAGCTGGGGGTATTCCGTATCGGTGTCTCCATTGCGTCAGCCTGCCGTGCGGCATGCAGGCCAAGACAGGCAACGGGCCTGCGTTTTTGCGTGCACGACGCCCGCTGGCATCGACCTGCCTGCGCCGGGTCAAGGGCTGTGTGGACTAAAATCCAGACAAATCAACCACTTACAAAATGCTGCGCAGGTGAAACAGATTATAGGCGTCAAACCGCTCCCCCTTCCCGCACAGGCTGCTCCGGTGCAAGCCCCCGCACCCCAGGCCAGCACCGTGCTGGTGGAGGCCGATTCCAGTGGCCAGCGGCTTGACAATTTCCTCATCCGCCAGCTCAAGGGCGTGCCCAAGACACATGTCTACCGCATCATCCGCAGCGGCGAGGTGCGCATCAACAAGGGCCGCGCCAGCGCCGACACGCGCGTGCAGAACGGCGACCTGGTGCGGCTGCCGCCGGTGCGCGTGTCCGACCGGGTGGCAGAAAAAGCCGAGCGCCCCGCGCCGGCGCGCGAGTTTCCCGTGCTGTTGGAGGACGACCACCTGATTGCCCTCGACAAGCCCGCCGGCGTGGCGGTGCATGGCGGCAGCGGTGTCAGCTTTGGCGTCATCGAGCAGTTGCGCCGTGCCCGTCCCCAGGCGAAGTTTCTGGAACTGGTGCACCGGCTGGACCGCGACACGTCCGGCCTGTTGCTGGTGGCCAAGAAGCGCAGCGCGCTCACGCACCTGCAAAGCCAGTTTCGCGAGCGCGAGACCGGCAAGACCTACCTGGCGCTGGTCACCGGCACCTGGCCGGCGAACAAAAAGGTCATCGACACACCGCTGCACAAGTATTTGCAGGAAGACGGCGAGCGCCGCGTGCGCACCACCACCGCCGACGACCCGGACGGAATGCGCTCCATCACGCTGGTGCAGGTGCGCTCGGTGCTGCCGGCGCGCCCGCTGCAGGGCCTGCCGGCGATGAGCCTGCTGGAAGTGACCATCAAGACCGGGCGCACGCACCAGATCCGCGTGCACCTGGCCAGCAGCGGCCACGCCATTGCGGGCGACGACAAGTACGGCGATTTCGACCTCAACCGGCGCTTGCAAAAGTGCGGCTTCAGGCGCATGTTCCTGCATGCCTGGCGCCTGCAGTTCACCCACCCCGCCACCGGCGAGCGCACCGAGCTGAAAGCCGCTCTGCCTGCCGAGCTGGCGCAATTTGCTTCTTTTCCATGACCCTGCTTTCCCCTTCGAGTGCCGCCGCCGGCGTGGCTGCCACTGCTTCTGCCGAAGCCGCCGGGCGCCCGCGCCGCTTTGACCTGATTGCCTTTGACTGGGACGGGACGCTGTTCGACTCCACGCAGATCATTGCGCGCTGCATCCAGGAGGCGGTGCAGGACGTGGGCGGCGCCCGGCCCAGCGACGCCGCCGCTGCCTATGTGATCGGCATGGCGCTGACCCAGGCGCTGGCCCATGCCGCGCCCGACGTGCCGCCCGAAAAATACCCCGAACTGGGCCACCGTTACCGTTACCACTACCTGCACCACCAGGACGACCTGGCGCTGTTTGACGGCGTGCTGCCGATGCTCGGCGCGCTGCAGGCGCGCGGCCACCTGCTGGCGGTGGCGACCGGCAAAAGCCGCCGGGGCCTGGACGAAGCGCTGCAGTCGGTGCAGCTGCGCGGCGTGTTTGACGGCTCGCGCACCGCCGATGAAACCGCTGGCAAGCCGCACCCGCTGATGCTGCAGGAGCTGATGGCCGAGTTCGGTGTGCCGGCCGAGCGCGTGCTGATGGTCGGCGACACCACGCACGACCTGGAGATGGCGCAGCGCGCCGGCTGCGCCAGCGTGGGCGTGGCCTATGGGGCGCATGCCACTGAAGGTTTTGCCGCGTTTGCGCCGCTCACGGTGGCCGCTTCGGTGGCCGAGCTGGACGCCTGGCTGCGGCGCGAGGCCTGAGCAGGCCATGTCGGCGCAAGGAATTTTGCCCATGCCGGCCGGTGATGGTGCGGTGCTGGCTCTGTGCGCCAGCACCGACCTGGTGGACGGCGGCCTGGCCGTGGCGTTTGACGTGCGCTACGCCGGCCAGACCTGCCGCGCCTTTGCCATCCGTTTCAAGGGCGCGGTGCATGCCTACCTCAACCGCTGCACGCATGTCGCCATGGAACTCGACTACCAGCCGGACCGCTTTTTTGACGACAGCGGCCGTTGGCTGCTGTGCGCCACGCACGGCGCCGCCTATGCACCCGACACCGGCGCCTGCGCCGGCGGGCCGTGCCGGGGCGGACTGGTGAAGATCACCCTGTCGGAGCAGGGCGGCGTGGTGCGCTGGCATACTGCCTACAACCTCCAACCCGTTGAATTCTGAAATGACCGAGCCCCTTCCGCCAGCGCCCCCCGGACCTGAAGCAAAAACACCGGCAGCGCAAGACCTGTGGGCGCAAAGTGCTCCTGTTTCAGGAGCAAAAAAAGACACTCATGCTCCCGGATGGGAGCGCGATGTGCTGGAAAAACTGGCTTTTTCCGCACTGGCCGAGCAGCGCTCGGGGCGGCGCTGGCGCACTTTCACGCGCGTTTTGTGGCTGGGTTTCTTTGTTCTTCTGGCCTGGGCCCTGTTCGGGCGCGACATGGCAACCACCACCAAAAGCGGCCCGCACACGGCCGTGGTGGACATCAAGGGCGAGATTGCCTCGGGCGCCGAAGCCAGTGCCGAGTTTGTCGTGGCCGCACTGCGCAGCGCCTTCGAGGACGAAGGCTCCAAAGCGGTGGTGCTGCTCATCAATTCGCCCGGTGGCAGCCCAGTGCAGGCGGGCATCATTAATGATGAAATCGTGCGCCTGAAGGCAATCCACCAGAAGCCGATCTATGCCGTGGTGGAAGAAACCTGTGCCTCGGCTGCCTACTACATTGCCTCTGCGGCCGACGACATCTTTGTGGACAAGGCCAGCATCGTCGGCAGCATCGGCGTGCTGATGGACGGCTTTGGCTTCACCGGCACCATGGAAAAACTCGGCGTCGAGCGGCGCCTGATCACCGCGGGTGAAAACAAGGGCTTTCTCGATCCCTTCAGCCCGCTGACCGAAGCGCAGCGCGCCTATGCCGAAACCATGCTTGAACAGATCCACCAGCAGTTCATCGGCGTCGTCAAGGCCGGGCGGGGTGACCGCCTCAAGCCCACGCCCGAAATTTTCAGCGGCCTGTTCTGGACCGGCCAGGCTGCCATAGACCTCGGCCTGGCCGACCGCCTGGGCAGCCTCGACTTTGTCGCCCGCGAGGTGGTCAAGGCCGAGGACATCATCGACTACACGCGCCGCGACAACGTGGCCGAGCGCCTGGCCAAGCGCTTTGGCGCTGCCCTGGGCGGCGGCGCAGCGCGTGCACTGCAGTCCAGTACGCTGCAGCTGCGCTGAGTGCGCCGGCACGCTCTCGGCAGGCCCGGCCGATCCCGCACAATGCCCCTATGAAAAACAACTGGCTTGATGAAGTGAAATGGGACGCGCAGGGCCTGGTGCCGGCCATTGCGCAGGAGCAGGGCACGGGCGATGTGCTGATGTTTGCCTGGATGGACCGCGAGGCGCTGCAAAAGACCGCAGAACTGGGCCGGGCGGTGTATTTCAGCCGCTCGCGCAGCAAATTGTGGTTCAAGGGCGAGGAATCGGGCCATGTGCAGACGGTGCATGAAATCCGCATCGACTGCGACCAGGACGTGGTGCTGCTCACCGTCACCCAACTGGGCCATGCGCCCGGCATTGCCTGCCACACCGGGCGGCACAGCTGTTTTTTCAGCGTGCTGAAAGACGGCGCCTGGCAAGCCCGCGACCCGGTCTTGAAAGACCCGCAGTCCATCTACAAGTAAGGGCCATGGTGCATTCTTCCCTTTCCCCGTCTTCTCCTGCCACTGCGGCTGCGCCTGCAGCGCTGGCCATCCCGGTGGTGTCGCAGGACGCCCTGGCGCAACTGGCCGCCGTGATCGAAAGCCGCAAGGCCGGCCAGGGCGGCGACCCGGGCAGCAGCTATGTGGCCCGCCTGCTGCACAAGGGCCCGGACGCATTTCTGAAAAAAATCGGTGAAGAAGCCACCGAGGTAGTCATGGCCGCCAAGGACGTCGCGCACGGCGCCGACCCGGCCGCGCTGGTGTACGAGGTGGCGGACCTGTGGTTCCACTGCATGGTGGCGCTGGCGCATTTCAACCTGTCACCGGCCGACGTGATTGCCGAGCTGCAGCGCCGGGAAGGCACCAGCGGCATCGAGGAAAAGGCATTGCGCAAGGCGGTGGCGCGTGCCGCAGAGGAGTCCAGCCCATGAACCACGACATCATCGACGTGCAAAGCGACCGGGAGCGCATGCAGGGCCTCAAGGCCTGGGGCTGGGTGAGCTATGTGCTGCACCTGGTGGTGGCGCTGGGTGCCGTCATTCCGGGCGCCCAACCGGGCGCGGCGCTATTGATCATTGCGCTGGTCATCGACCTGGTGAAAAAAGGCGATGCCCAGGGCACCTGGCAGACCAGCCACTTCGACTGGCGCATCCGCTCGGTGCTGTGGGCCGGGGTGCTGTACCTCGTCACCGCGCCGCTGTGGCTGCTGTTCTTTTTTCCGGGCTGGATTGCCTGGGGGCTGATTTCCATCTGGTTCCTGTACCGCATCGTGCGCGGCATGGTGGCCATGGGAAAAGACCAGGGCCTCCATGCCTGAGCCGCAGACCCTGCGCTCCCTCAATCTGGCCCTGCAGGGCGGCGGTTCACACGGTGCCCTGACCTGGGGCGTGCTGGACGCGCTGCTGGAAGACGGCGGCCTGCACTTTGACGGCATCAGCGGCACCAGCGCGGGCGCCATGAACGCGGTGGCGCTGGCACATGGCTTTGCGCAGGCCGCAGCGCAGTACCCGGACCCTGAAGAGGCGCGGGTGGCAGGCACTGCGCTGGCGCGCGCAACGCTGGCGCGCCTGTGGGAAGGGGTGGGTGCCATGGGCAACCTGATGTGGGGTGCACCCCTGGCCCAGGTTTTTCCCGCGCTGGGGGCAATGACACCCTGGCTGGCGCCGGCGCAGGTCAATCCGCTCAACCTGAACCCCTTGCGCAGGTTGCTGGAAAAAGAAATCGACTTCGATCTGCTGGCCCACACCAGGACCGCGCCCCAGGTTTTTGTGTGTGCCACCAATGTGCGCACCGGGCGGGGCGAAATTTTTTCGGGCAGCCGCCTGAGCGCAGACGCCGTGATGGCGTCCGCCTGCCTGCCACTGGTGTTCAAGGCGGTGGAGATCGACGGCGGTGCGTACTGGGACGGGGGTTATTCCGGCAACCCGGCGCTGTACCCGCTGATCTACGAAACCGCAGCCAGCGACATTTTGCTGGTGCAGATCAACCCGATCGAGCACCTGGAAATTCCAGGCACCGTGCCGGAAATCATGGGCCGCATGAATGAGTTGAACTTCAATGCCAGCCTGCTGGCCGAGCTGCGCGCGATCGGCTTTGTGCGCCGGCTGCTGGCCGAAGGGAAGCTCGATCCCCGGCACTACAAGGGTGTGCTCATGCACCGCATTGACGGTGGCGGGGCGCTGGCCGGACTGGGGGCTGCCAGCAAATCGCGGGCCGACATGGCCTTTTTGCGGCAGTTGTTCGAGCTGGGCAGGCAAAGCGGCCAGCAATGGCTGAAAAACCACCGCAAGGACCTGGGGGTGCGCAACACGCTGGAATTTGCCCAGGGTCCGTCCATGGGCAGTCCCGCAATGTCCGCCCAGGGCCATTGACCTGCTGCCGCCACCGCACTGCCACTGTCACTGCTGCAAGCTTTTCATTTTCACCATGCCACACGACCCTGACTGCCTTTTCTGCAAGATCATTGCAGGCCGGATTCCGTCCCGCAAGGTGTACGAAGACGAAGAAATTCTTGCCTTTCACGACATACATCCCTGGGCGCCCGTGCATTTTCTGATGGTGCCGAAACGGCATCTTGCCTCCATGGCGCATGCCGAGCCGGCCGACGCCGGGCTCTTGGGGCGCATGATGACCCTGGCGCCGCGCCTGGCCCGCGAGCAGGGCTGCGGCCCCTACCCGCAAGGCGGTTTTCGCATCGTGGTCAACACCGGCGAAGAAGGAGGCCAGGAAATCCACCATCTGCACCTGCATGTGATGGGCGGGCCTCGCCCCTGGCTCAAGGG
>JAGOCN010000447.1 GCA_017998735.1 Giesbergeria sp. | reverse complement strand
CGCTTTGTGGCCGAGTATTTCCGCGAACCCGATGCGTTTCTGGGCCTGCTGTCGCTGGGCATGAGCATGGGCCAGTGGCTGTGCCTGCCGATGGTGGCAGGCGGCGTGCTGCTGTGGTGGTGGGCCGACCGGCAGCCTGCCCGGCGCCCCTTGAAAAATGCATGAAAAAGGCCTCCAGAGCATGTGCAGCATGCGCTGGCAGCTATGATTAAAGGAGTAAAAGGGAGGGAGACCTTGCTTTGCATGCAGCCAGCAGCAGGCACCCCGACCGCAACTTCTGCAAGGAGCAGCGCATGAACAACGACTCTGACTGGTGGAACCGCGCTCTGGCACGGCTGCTGCCCGGCGCACCGGAAGATGCAAAGGGCGCCTCTGCTGCCGGTGCAGACGGCAAGCAAAAACCCGCTGCCGAGCGCAGCACCCATGCGCGCCTGCAGGCCACCCTGCGGCGCGGCCAGGAAGCCCTGTCGCCCCGCGCACTGCGCCGCGTGCTGGGCGAATTGCAGGCGGTGGTGCAGCCGCGCACCAGCGAAGTGGAAGGCGGCCGCAGCGCGCAGGCGCTGGCCGGGTGGTATGCACAGGCGCCGGCGCCCGAGCGGCGCGACCTGTGGCTTTTGATGAGCGAGCAGTTCGCGCCCGATGCCACGCGCTTTGAAGCCGCCCGCCAGCGCTACGAAGCCGCCGCCGGCACGCCCGAAGAAGGCCAAGCCGAAGTGGCGCTGCGCCGCGCACTGGAATCGCCGCGCACCCGGTTGCTGCAGCGCTTTGCGGTGTTTCCCGAAGGCCTGCGCTTTTTGCTCGATTTGCGCGCCGAACTGCTGCCGCAGCTCAAGGGCGACAAGCGCCTGCTGGCATTGGACGCCGAGCTGGAGCACCTGTTTTGCACCTGGTTTGACGTCGGCTTTCTGGAGCTGCGCCGCCTGTCGTGGGACTCGCCGGCGTCGCTGCTGGAAAAGCTCATTGAATACGAAGCGGTGCACGACATCCGCAGCTGGGCCGACCTGAAAAACCGCCTCGACAGCGACCGGCGCTGCTATGGCTTCTTTCACCCGCGCCTGCCGCAGGAGCCGCTGATCTTTGTCGAGGTGGCGCTGGGCCAGACGCTGTCCAGCAGCATGGCGCCGCTGCTGGACGAAAGCGCCGCCGCTGCCGACTTGGCCAAGGCCCACACCGCCATTTTTTACTCCATCAGCAACACCCAGCCGGGGCTGCGCGGGGTCGGCTTTGGCGACTCGCTCATCAAGCATGTGGTGGAAACGCTGTGCAACGAATTCCCGCGCCTGCGCACCTTTGCCACGCTTTCGCCCATTCCGGGGCTGCGCAGCTGGCTGCAAAAAAATGCCGGTACGCTGCTGGAGGGCTGGAGCGACAAACAGCGCGCCGACCTGGCACAGGCGCTGCAGCTGGGGACGCTGGACACGGCAGCGCCCTTGCTGCAAGCCTTTGACAGTGCAGACAGCCTGGACGCCAGGTCGCCCGTGCGCCAAGCACTGATGCAAAGCGCCGCGCACTACCTGGCGCGCGCGCTGCCCGGTGGCCGGCCGGCGGACCCGGTGGCGCGCTTTCACCTGGGCAACGGCGCCCGCGTCGAGCAGCTCAACTGGAACGCCGACCGCTCGGCCAAGGGCCACAAGCAGTCGTATGGGCTGATGGTCAATTACCTCTATGACCTCAAGCGCATCGACCGGCACCGTGCGCTACTGGCCGATGGCAAGGTGGCAGCCTCCAAAGAGATTGAAGCGCTGTGCCGGGGCTGACACCAGCGCTGAACCGCCTCCAAAGAACACCACGAAACACCCCCGGAAAGGGCATTGCATGACCGGTGAAGTGACAGTGGCGCGGGCCGAGGGTGCAGCGGGCAGCGCGGGGGTGGTGCAGGTCACGCTGCGCCATGGCGGCAAGCTCAATGCCATGTCGCGTGCCATGTGGCTGCAACTGCGTTCTGTTTTCGAGAGCGTCCAGCGCAGCGCGGACGTGCGCTGCGTGCTGGTTGCAGGGGAGGGCGCTGCCTTTTGCGCCGGCGGCGACATTGCCGAATACCCGGCATTCCGTTTTGACACAGCGCAGTTGCGCCATTTTCATGAAGTCGAGGTCTGGGGCGCATTGCAGGCGCTGCTGGACTGCGACGTGCCGGTCGTGGCCTGCATTGAGGGCGCCTGCATGGGCGCAGGTGTGGAAATTGCCAGCGGCTGCGACCTCCGCATTGCCGGCAGCACGGCGCGTTTTGGTGCGCCCATTGCCAGGCTGGGTTTTCCCATGGCGCCACGCGAAGCGCGGCTGGTGGCCGGCGCAGTGGGCGAAGTCACCGCTCGCCAGATGCTGCTGGAAGCCGCCACCTTCAGCGCGGAGCAGATGCTGGTGCGCGGATTCCTCAGCCGTGTGGTGCAAGGCGGGGCCGGTGCGCTGGTGGCCGACGCGCTGGCCACCGCCTGCCGCATTGCCGCGCTGGCGCCCGGCGCAGCACGCCTGAACAAGCAGACGCTTCGGGCATTGAAAGTGCCTCCAGCGCAGGCGGGGATTGCGCCAGCAGCTATCGAAAACAGAGCAAATGCAGTGGCTGCAGGATGCAATCCGGCAACCGACCCCTATGCCTATGCCGACAGCGCCGAGCACCGCGAGGGCATTGCAGCCTTTCTGGCCAAGCGAGCGCCTGTCTTCTGACCCTTTTCTGGAGTTGCCCGATGGCCCAAGACAACCTGTTCTCTGC
>JAGOCN010000446.1 GCA_017998735.1 Giesbergeria sp. | reverse complement strand
AAGCAGGCCATGTCTATCTGTACAGCACAGCCGGTCTGGGGCTGGTGCACACCCTGGACGTGCCGCTGGTGGCCGATGCCATCGAGCGCGGCACCTGGCAGGTGGAAGCCTTGCAGAGCGCCCATCTGCCGCAGCGTTTCGGTTTCGTGCGCAGCCCGCAGGCCCTGCAGGCCGGCGCTGCCACCTGAAAACGGCAACACGGAAAAACGGCAGGTTGACGCTGCCGAGGCGCCAGTGCGGTGCAGCAGAAAGCGGTTGTGCTGAAGGTGCTGCGCACCCTCCCTCTGCCAGCAACACACAAAAAACCGGCTTCAAAGGCCGGTTTGCTGTTTGCGGGGAATGGCAGTGCAGGGCAGTGACACCCTGCCCCACAAAGGCCCGCGCCCCGAGGGTGCGCAGGGCTTATTTGGCGGCTGCCACCATGTAGTCGACCGATGCATGGATGTCGGCTTCCGATGCCGCCGAACCGCCCTTGGGCGGCATGGCACCCTTGCCATTGATGACGCTGGCATAGAGCGCATCCATGCCGGTCTGGATGCGCGGCGCCCAGGCCGCCTTGTCGCCAAATTTGGGGGCTCCTGCCACACCGGCTGCATGGCACACCTGGCAAGCCTGCTTGTACAAGGCTTCGCCAGCGCCCGCAGTGGCCGCTGCAGCGGGGGCGGCGGCAGCCACGGCTACCGTGGTGGCAGGTGCGGGTACAGCTGTGGCTGCGGCGACAGCCGTGTCTGCGGCGGCCGCCGGTGCGGCGTCTGCGGTCGGGGCCGGTGCTGCGCCTGCGGCAGGTGCATCGGCACTGCCTTCTGCAGCGGGCGCTGCGGGCTCCTCCAGCTTGCCACCAGCGGCATTGGCCATGTACACCACGGCGCGGCCGATTTCGGTGTCGCTGAAATTGCCGCCACCCTGGGGCGCCATGGCGCCCTTGCCGGCCAGGGCCGAATGCAGCAGGGTGTCGTAACCGGTCTGGATGCGTGCGCTCCAGGCAGCGGTATCACCAAACTTCGGGGCACCGGCCACACCGGCTGCATGGCAGGCGGCGCACTGGGCGGTGTAAACCTGCTCGCCACTGCTCAAGGGGCGGTTGGCGTCGCGTATTTCCACCATGCCGATTTTCTGGATGCGTTCGGCCACTGCGCGTTCTGGCGACGCAGCGCCCATGGCAGGCTTGTTGGCCGAAGTGACGTAATACACCAGCGCGATGATGGCAAAAATGGGAACCACAAACGCAAGAAGCACCGCCGACAGCAGCTGCTTGGGGTTTTTGATGGGCCCGGTGTGGGCTTCGTCGTGGGGGGTTGCGCTCATGACGTCCTCAAAGGTGTCGGTAAAAAGTCTTCAAAACAGCGCGCAATTATAGGGCGCAGCCTGTTTTGCGCCTGCTGCTGCCTTTGCTGCACGGGCTAACAGCATGGCAATGCGCTGTGGGCATGCATAATGGCGGGCTTGACAAAGTGCCCAGTGCTTTGCCAGGCGGCCGTTTTCAGGAGTTCTGCAGGGCAGGAAAATGAAAACCGGCAGCGCGTGCCAGCCATCAGTGGTGGTGCACGCATCGGTCACCAGCGTTGCGGCTGTAGCTCAGTGGATAGAGTATTGGCCTCCGAAGCCAAGGGTCGTGGGTTCGATCCCCGCCAGCCGCACCACATGCCCTGCCTGCAGGCATGCGCCTTTTTTTTGTAGTGCGTGTTTCAGGGAATTGCGGCATTGACGAAGGTGGCGCTGACAGGCCTGACAGATTTTTTGCCATTGCATTTGAATTTTTTGCAATGCCTGCCAGAAGTACAAAAAAGCTGTGCTAGAATTCGAGATTCTGCGGAGGAGTGCCCGAGTGGCTAAAGGGGGCAGACTGTAAATCTGTTGGCTTACGCCTACGCTGGTTCGAATCCAGCCTCCTCCACCAGTTTTTTCAAGTGAAGTGTTGCAAGGGTTGTGCAAACAGGACTTTGAAGTCCTGTGCTGAAACTGCTTCTGCAGTCGATGCGGGAGTAGTTCAATGGTAGAACCCTAGCCTTCCAAGCTAATGACGCGGGTTCGATTCCCGTCTCCCGCTCCACAGATCTTGGCTGGTCAGAAAACAATGGCTGTGCAAACAGTCCATATCGCCCATTTGGCTCAGTGGCAGAGCACTCCCTTGGTAAGGGAGAGGTCCCGGGTCCGATTCCCGGAATGGGCACCAAAATTTCAGGTGCGTCGTCTGCTTGAGGTTGCGCCGAAATCCTGTTGTATTGATTTAGATTTTTTTCGGAGTCGGAAAAATGGGAAAAGGTAAATTCGAGCGTAACAAGCCCCACGTCAACGTGGGCACCATCGGCCACGTGGACCATGGCAAGACGACGCTGACGGCGGCCATTGCCACGGTGCTGTCGAAGAAGTTCGGCGGCGAAGCCAAGGACTACTCGCAGATCGACAACGCGCCCGAAGAAAAGGCGCGCGGCATCACCATCAACACCTCGCACGTCGAGTACGAGACCCAGGCGCGCCACTACGCGCACGTGGACTGCCCCGGCCACGCCGACTATGTGAAAAACATGATCACGGGCGCCGCGCAGATGGACGGCGCCATCCTGGTGTGCTCGGCCGCTGACGGCCCCATGCCCCAGACGCGCGAGCACATCCTGCTGGCCCGCCAGGTGGGCGTGCCCTACATCATCGTGTTCCTGAACAAGTGCGACATGGTCGACGACGAGGAACTCCTCGAACTCGTCGAGATGGAAGTGC
>JAGOCN010000049.1 GCA_017998735.1 Giesbergeria sp. | reverse complement strand
TCTTCACGCCGGCGCGCAGCAGCCGCCCGTAGTAACCGCGCCCGGCATGGAACACCAGCCACGAATCGGTCTCGCTTGGCAGGATCAGCCGCACATCGACGCCGCGCGCCGCCGCGCCTTCCAGCGCGGCCAGCAGCTGCGGGTCGGGCGCGAAATAGGCGTTGGTGATCTGGATGCGCGACTCGGCACTGCCAATGGCCGACAGCAGCGTGGCGTAGATGAAGCTGAAAGGCTCGCCGGGCGAGCTGCCAATGGCGCGCACCACATCGCGCCCCGGCGTGCCGGGCTCGGGAAACCAGTCGCGCACCTCCAGCGGGTCGCCCTTCTGCTCGGCCCAGACGGCCAGAAACAGTTTTTGCAGTTCGGCCACCACCGGTCCCTGCAGCTCCAGGTCGGTGTCGCGCCAGGCCAGCGCAGCCGCGCCGGTGGCGTCTTTTTTGGGCTTGGGCTGGCTTTTGAAGGAGCCGCTGGAGTACACGCCGCTGATGTTGATGCCGCCCAGAAACGCGGTCTTGCCATCGACGATGAGGAGTTTGCGGTGGTCGCGCTGGTTCACCGACCAGCCCTTGCGCAGCGCCAGCGGGTTGACCGGGTTGAATTCCAGCACCTGGATGCCGCTGTCCTGCATCTGCGTGAACAGCGCCGTGGGCGTGAACAGCGTGCCCACGCTGTCGCGCAGCACATTGACCTGCACGCCGGCGCGCTGTTTGGCGATCAGCGCAGCGGCAAAGCGCTGGCCCACCTCGTCATCGTCAAAGATGTAGGTTTCCATGTGGATGTGGTCGCGTGCGCCTTCGATGGCGGCCAGCATGGCGCGGTAGGTTTCTGGCCCGTCGCGCAGCAGGCGCACGCGGTTGCCGGTGGTGAGCGGGCTGCCGGCCACGGCTTCTTCCACCGCCAGGTGGCGCTGGAAGGCGTCGCTGTCGGGCGCACGCGCTGCCAGCCGCGCCAGCACCGCCCGGCTTTGCGACGGGCTCAGCGGGCCGTGCGCGCCCAGCAGCTGCGGCGGCGGCCCAGGGCGTGCCGCCAGGTCGGGCACCAGCGTGGGCAAGCTGCCGCTGCAGCCGGCCAGGCCCAGCGTGCAGGCCAGGGCCAGCAACCAGGCATGCATGCGGCGGGGCTGGCTGCTGCGGCAGGGCGCTGTTGTGCCAATGGCCGTTTTCAGAACCAGTGAAGCGTGTGAAGACATGGGTGCATTCCTGCCAGACAAGGGTTGAAGCAAAACAAGAGTGCAGCACACCGGCCCATTTCACAAGAGCGGTTTCGGGCTGGCCAGAGACAGGACCGGCACTGCACTACACACTGGAATTTCAAACAAAAAGTGCCTCCAGCGCAGGTACAGCTTGCGCCAGCAGCTCATTTTTTAATAGCAAAATGCTGCGCTTTTTGCAGCAGGGCTGCAGGCCGATCGCGGCAAAAATGCTTGAAGCGGCGCTGCACCACGGTGCGCGCCACACCAGAAACTGCGCACCGCTGATTGCCGGAGCTGCAGCCAGGCGCCTGCGCCTGCCCATGCGCTGCACGCAGCCACAGGGTTTGCGGCCAGCGCCAGCGCCAGCGCCAGCGCCAGCGGGGCATTGTCCCGCCCTTTTTTCTGGCCCAAGGCGCAAGCAGGGCAAAGGCAGCGAGGTCAATGCAGCAATGCTTCATGGCGGCCATAGCCGCTATGGCAGCAGCGCCAGCCGGTGCCGGTAGCGGGCCGGTTCGCGCTGCAGCGGCCGCAACCGGCCCTGGGTCCATTCGGCTGCCATGTCGCGGTAGCGCGGTGAAAACACCAGCCCGCTCTGGCCGGTCTGGTAGATGAACTGCGAGCGCTCCAGGTCGGCCAGGTCATACAGCGTGCGCAGCGACGCGGCATGGCGGTTGACAAACGGCGCCTGCGCATCGCCCGGGTCGTACTGGCCGGCATTGACCGTGTAGGCGTCACCGCCCGAAGGCAGGGTGACGCTGAAGGTGGGCGCCAGCGCCGCCACGCTGCCCAGCGGGCGGTGGATGCTGCGCGCCGGGTGCGCCGTGCCCCAGCGCCACGCGGCCGGGCTGCTGCCGTAGGCACTTTGCAGGCGCGCCAGCGCCCGGTCCAGTGCGGCGCCGGAGTGCTGCGCGCAACCGGCGGGCTGGCACCACCAGGGGTCGTTGCGCTCGAGCATGCCTTCCAGGCCGGCGCGGTAGTCGCGCTTGCCGTAGGTGGCGGCAAAGTGCGCGGCGCCAATGCGCGGTGCCACCAGTCCGCGCACCAGTTCGTCGGCCCAGACAGCAAAGATCAAGGGCGCGGCGCTGCCGGCGTCCATGGTGCCGTCAAACCCCCGCAGCTCGGCCTGCGCCGCCGCTGCCAGCGGATGGCTGGACGCGGCGCTGCGCAGCCAGGGCAGCAGGCGCACGGTGGCCTGCGAATGCTGGTCGTGCTGCAGCGCCTGCAGGCTGGCCGCGTCGTGCAGCGGCCGCTCTTGCAGCTGCTGCGCGATGCGCTCGTAGCGGTAAGGCAAGGACCAGTCACCGGTCAGAAAAGGGGCGTAGCCGGGCGCGGTGATGCGCTGGTTGGCGGTGGCCAGCCAGCCCGGGCCGCCGCCGTCGCTGCGCGGCAGGTCGGCCACCGCCAGCCAGCCCTGCCAGTCGTAGCGTGCCAGCCAGCCGGGGGCCGGTGCCACGCCGCGCAGGTCGTTGTCGGGGTGGCGCAGCGGCACGCGGCCCATGGCGCGGAAACCCGTGCCGCCCTGCGTGTCCGCGGCCAGCACGCTTTGCATGGGCGAGTGGTGGGTTTCCAGCGCCTGCCACAGCTCGCCCACGGTCTGCGCCTGGTTGATGCGAAAACCGGCCAGCACGGTCTGGTTGTCGGCGTCCAGCGCCGCCCAGCGCAGCGCCAGCACATGGCGGTCCAGGTCGATCACGTCGGCATGGCCGGCCTGCGCATCGCTCAGCACCGGCCCGTGGCGGGTGCTGCGCAGGCGCAGCTGCACATCGGCCTGGCCCTTGACGCGCACGGTTTCCAGCCGCACGGCAAAGGGCGCCCAGCCGTCGGGCGTGCGGTAGCGGGACGGGTCTTGCGGGTCTATCTGCTCCAGGTACAGGTCCTGCACGTCAGGGTTGGTGTTGGTGAAGCTCCAGGCCACGCCGGCGGTGCGCCCCAGCACCACGAACGGCAGGCCCGGCAGCGTGGCGCCCAGCACGTCCAGCGCGGGCATGGATGTGCCGTCCGGCGCCTGGCCGGCCGGTGCCTGCAGGTGCGCCATGTACCAGATGGCCGGGGCGCTCAGGCCCAGGTGCGGGTCGTTCGCCAGCAGCGGCTTGGCCGTGGTGGTGCGAGTGCCGTCCAGCACCCAGTTGTTGCTGCCCTTGCCTTCGCTGTGGCCGGCGCCGCGTGCCAGCGCCTCGGCCCAGCGCTGCAGACCACTGCTGTGACCTGCCAGCGCCATCGCCGGCAGGCCTGTCAGGCCCGCACTGCCGGACGGTGTGGGCAAAGGAATGGGCAAAGCCGTGGCAGTGGTGCTGCCTGAACCGGAACCGGACTGCACTGCAGCAACCGGTGCCTTGGCCTTGGCATGCACGCCCAGCTGCGCATACAGCGCGGCCAGATCGACCGCCGTGGCCGGGGCTTCGCCCGGGTACGGCGGCAGCAGCTGCCACAGCTGGGCTGTGTCCAGGCGCTGCAGCAGGCGCAGGCGGGCCAGCTCCTGGCCCCAGTTGCCGCCCAGGTCCAGCGCCATCATCAGCGCCCAGCCGACGCTGTCCTCGGGCGCCCACACCGCGCCGCTGTCGCCGCCTGGCCGCACGCCCAGCAGCAGAAATTCGGGCGGCAGCGCCTGCGTGCGCTCTGCATGGAAAGCGGCAATGCCGGCGCTGTAGGCCTGCAGCGCGGCCTGCGTTTCGGCAGGCAGGCCGGCGTACTGGCGCCGTGCGGCGCCGCGGATGTCCAGCGCCCGCATCAGCTTGTCGGTTTCCAGCGTGGCCGGGCCCAGCACTTCGGACAGCGTGCCGTGCACCACGCGTCGGTTGAATTCCAGCTGCCAGGTGCGCTCCTGCGCATGCACGAAGCCCAGCGCGCGCCAGGCGTCGTGCGCATTGCCGGCACGGATGTGCGTCACATCGGCGCTGTCACGCTGCACCTGCACCGGCGCGGCCAGCCCGGCCAGCCGCAGTTGCCCGTCCAGCGCCGGAAAACTGCGCTGAACATAGACCACGGCCACGCTGCCCAGCAGCAGCAGGGCGCCGATCAGCGCCACCAGAATTCGCAAAAACCAGCGCATGCTGTCTCCTTTTTTTCAGGGTGTTCTGCCTTTAAAAACTGGGCAATGGCCGGGCAACACTGGAAACAGCCACGCCTGGATTGCAGCGCTTTTTTGCTCGGCTGGTCATTCTTGCGCTTGCCCAGCCCCTTGCAACGGGTGTCAACCCGCCAGGGGCTGCGCTGGAAGGTGGGGCGGCTGCGGTGGTGGTGGTGTTTGCTGTTGTTGCTGCTGCAGCCAGTGCGCCGCGCCCTGCCCGGCGCGCACGCCGCTGGCCATGCAGGCGGTCATCAGGTAGCCGCCGGTGGGCGCTTCCCAGTCCAGCATTTCGCCGGCGCAGAACACGCCGGGCAGCGCCTGCAGCATCAGCGCGCTGTCCAGCGCTTCAAAGGTGACACCGCCAGCGGTGCTGATGGCCTCGTCGATGGGACGCGGCGCCACCACCGTCACCGGCAGTGCCTTGATGACAGCGGCCAGCGCTGCGGCATCGCCCAGGCCGTCCTTGCCCAGGTGCTCGTACAGCAGGCCCATCTTCACGCCTTCCAGGCTGAGCCGGCTCTTGAGGTGGCTGGAGAGCGAGCGCGTGCCACGCGGGTGGCGCACTTCGGTCAGCACACGCTCGGCCGAGTGGTCGGGCAGCAGGTCGAGCGTGAACGTGGCGCTGCCATGCAAGGCAATGTCGTCGCGCAGCAGGGCCGACGCGGCATACACCAGGCTGCCCTCGACCCCGGTGGTGGTCACCACAAATTCACCGCGGCGCGTGAAGCGCTCGCCGGTGCTGCTGGTGAAGTCCAGCGCCACGGTCTTGAGCGGCTGGCCGGCAAAGCGCTCGGCAAAGTGCGGTGTCCAGCCCGTGGTGTGTTCCGGCTCCTGGCCGACCAGCGAGCGCAGAAAGTCGCGCCGTGTTTCGCCCGCAGGGCCCACCGTGCACTGCCCCAGCACATCAAAGCCGCAGTTGGCAGGCTGCAATGGCGCCACTTCCACACTGCGCCCGGCCAGCAGCGGCACCCAGGCGCCGTCCGAGCCCAGCCGCGCCCAGCTGGCACCGCCCAGCGCCAGCACCACGGCGCGGGCCTGCACACCGGCTTCGCCCGCCGGGCCGGCAAAACGCAGTGCACCCCCGGCATTCCAGCCCATGAAACGGTGGCGCATGTGGAACTGCACGCCCTGCCCGCGCAGCCGCTGCAGCCAGGCACGCAAGAGGGGCGCGGCTTTCATGTCGGCGGGAAACACGCGCCCCGATGTGCCGATGAAGGTTTCCACGCCCAGGCCCTTGGCCCAGTCGCGCAGTTCGGCGGCGCCAAAGTGCTGCAGCAGACCGGCCACCACCTGGTGGCGCGCGCCATAGCGCGTGTTGAAAATGTCGGAAGGCTCGGAATGGGTCAAGTTCAGCCCGCCCTTGCCGGCCAGGAGAAACTTGCGCCCCACGCTGGGCATGGCGTCAAACACGTGCACGCGCACGCCGGCGCCGGCCAGCGCTTCGGCGGCCATCAGGCCCGCAGGCCCGGCGCCGATGACGGCAGCGTCGCAGGAAGAAAGAACCGTCGGATCAAAAAAGGCAGTGGAGGTCATGGTGCAGAAAGTAACGCATGGAAAGGCCGGGAACGGAAGCGTTTGTGCTATCAGGGCCATAGCACCCTTGCCCATGCTGGAAAGGGTTGTACAGCGGCTTCTGTCACAATGACCGCAACTTTATCTTGACTGCATTGACCCAAAGGAAAGCGCCATGGCGAGCGAACTCATCAAACACACCTCTGACGCCAGTTTTGAAGCCGACGTGCTGCAATCGGCCACGCCCGTGCTGGTGGACTACTGGGCCGAATGGTGCGGCCCCTGCAAAGCGATTGCCCCGATCCTGGACGAAGTGGCCGGTGCCTACCAGGGCAAGCTGCAGGTGGCCAAGATGAACGTGGACGACAACCGCGATGTGCCTGCCAAGTTCGGCATCCGCGGCATTCCCACGCTGATGCTGTTCAAGGACGGCCAGGTCACCGCCACCAAGGTGGGTGCACTGAGCAAGGCCCAGCTGATGGCTTTCATCGACGAGCAGCTGGCCTGATTTTTGCCCCTTCGCGTGCTGCTGCAACCGGCTGGTTGTGCGCAGCACCCTCCTTGTGCCGGGTGCCGGTTTGCGCACCTGCCCTGTCCCTGGTCACTGCAACCTTCGGGACCCCGGTGGCACTCTGCAAGAGCACGGTTTTTTTCCTGTCATAATTTGCACTGATTCCAGGCCCGCATGCACCCGCGGTCACTCGTGAATCCCAGGCAAGCCAAGGTTGCAAACAGCAACCCATCCGGTTCTCGCCTCTCCCCTCCCCCTTGAAGACAAATATTTACTCCGCCCAGGAGTCACCCCATGCACCTTAACGAACTCAAGGCACTGCACGTGTCTGAAGTCCTCAAGCAGGCCGAAGCGCTTGACATTGAAAACGGCGGCCGGATGCGCAAGCAGGAACTGATGTTTGCCATCATCAAGAAGCGCGCCAAGGCGGGAGAGCAGATCTTTGCCGACGGCGTGTTGGAAATCCTGCCTGACGGCTTTGGTTTTCTGCGCAGCCCCGACACCAGCTACACCGCCAGCACCGACGACATCTACATCTCGCCCAGCCAGGTGCGCCGATTCAACCTGCACACCGGCGACATGATCGAAGGCGAGGTGCGCACGCCCAAGGACGGCGAGCGCTACTTTGCGCTCACCAAGCTCGACAAGGTCAACGACGGCCCGCCCGAGCAGAACAAGCACAAGGTGATGTTCGAGAACCTCACGCCGCTGTTTCCCAAGGAGCACATGCGGCTGGAGCGCGAGATCAAGAGCGAAGAGAACATCACCGGCCGCATCATCGACATCATTGCGCCCATCGGACGCGGCCAGCGTGCGCTGATCGTGGCGCCGCCCAAGAGCGGCAAGACGGTGATGATGCAGCACATCGCCCACGCCATCACCGCCAACAACCCCGATGTGCACCTGATGGTGCTGCTGGTGGACGAGCGCCCGGAAGAAGTGACGGAAATGCAGCGCACGGTGAAGGGCGAAATCATTGCCTCGACCTTTGACGAGCCTGCCGCGCGCCATGTGCATGTGGCCGAAATGGTGATCGAGCGCGCCAAGCGGCTGGTCGAACTGAAGATGGACGTGGTCATCCTGCTGGACTCGATCACCCGCCTGGCCCGTGCTTACAACAACGTCGTGCCGTCGTCGGGCAAGGTGCTGTCGGGCGGCGTCGATGCCGCAGCCCTGCAGCGCCCCAAGCGCTTCTTTGGTGCGGCGCGCAAGATCGAGGAAGGCGGCTCTCTCACCATCATTGCCACGGCGCTGGTGGACACCGGCAGCCGCATGGACGAGGTGATCTTTGAAGAGTTCAAGGGCACCGGCAACTGCGAAATCCATCTGAACCGCCGCCTGTACGAAAAACGCGTGTTTCCGGCCATCGAACTGAACAAGAGCGGCACGCGACGCGAAGAACTGCTGCTGGCGCCCGAGGTGCTGCAAAAGACCCGCATCCTGCGACAGTTCATGTACAACATGGACGAAATCGAGTCGATGGAACTGATGATCAAGAACATGAAAGCCACCAAGAGCAACGTCGAGTTCTTCGACATGATGCGGCGCGGCGGCTGAGCAAGCCGGTGGCCCAAAGCATGCGATAATCGCGGGCTTTTCGCGAAAAGTGCTGCGGCAAATAGGTGCTGCAGTGGCTGACGCACCTGACCACACCTCACAAGGATTCGCCATGAAACAAGGCATTCACCCCAACTACCGCGAAGTGCTGTTCGTGGACCTGTCCAACGGCTTCCAGTTTGTCACGCGTTCGTGCGTGAACACCAAGGAAATGGGCAAGACCGAAGACGGCCGCGAGCTGCCGATGTACAAGCTGGACACGTCCAGCGAGTCGCACCCCTTCTACACCGGCACGCAAAAGTCGGTGGACAACATGGGTGGCCGCGTCGAGCGCTTCCGCAACCGCTTTGGCAAGACTGCCGCGAAATAAAAACGCGCGTTTTTCCAGGACCAAAGGCAGCCAGGGCAACCCGGCTGCCTTTTTGTTTGCTTGGGTTTATTCTTGGCCACTTTGACCGCAACCCGGCATTGGCCTTTTCTTTTTTCCGATCCTGCTGCTGAGCGCGTGAACCTTCCCACCCCTGCCATCGTTCCCCAGAGTGCCGTGCGGCGGCTGCCGCGCTGGGCCCTGGTGCTGCTGTGCTTGGCATACATCGTCCCCGGCTTTCTGGGGCGTGACCCGTGGCGCGGGGCCGACATGTCGGCCTTTGGCTACATGCTGGAACTGGCGCAAGGCCACAGCCGCTGGAGTGCGCCGCTGCTGGCCGGCATGGCCCCGGAAACCGATGGCCTGCTGCCCTACTGGCTGGGCGCCTGGGCACTGCAACTGGCGCCGGCAGGTCTGTCACCGGAACTGGCGGTGCGCCTTCCCTTTGCCGCCCTGCTGGTGCTGACGCTGGCCGCTACCTGGTTT
>JAGOCN010000445.1 GCA_017998735.1 Giesbergeria sp. | reverse complement strand
GTTTTTCCACCGCTTCGCGGCCGCGTCCGATGGTCTCGTTCATGGCCTGCGCGTTGAACCAGGCGCGCACCTTCGAGCGCCCCCGGTGGCTGGTCATGTAACCGAGGTCGGTGTTGAGCCAGTCGCGCGACGGACCGCCTTCCTTGGCGGTGACGATTTCCACCGTCTGGCCGTTGTGCAGCGTGGCGTTGAGCGGCACCATGGCGCCGTCGACACGGGCGCCCCGGCAGCGGTGGCCCACACTGGTGTGCACCGCGTAGGCAAAGTCCACCGGCGTGGCGCCTTGGGGCAGTTCGATGATCGCGGCGTCGCGCGTCAGCACATAGATGCGGTCTTCGAACAGGCCGCTTTGCTGTGGCGCGCCCGACAGGTCGCGCTCCCAGGCCAGCAGCTGGCGCAGCACGGCAATCTTGGCGTCGTAGTCGCCGCTGGCCGTCACGCCGGCATAGCCCTTGCTGCCGGCCTCCTTGTAGGCCCAGTGCGCGGCCACGCCATGCTCGGCATGGTCGTGCATCGACTGGGTGCGGATCTGGATTTCCACAGCCTTGCCCCCCTCGTCGCGCACAACCGTGTGCAGTGACTGGTAGCCATTGGCCTTGGGACGGGCAATGTAGTCGTCAAACTCTTCGACGATCGGCTGAAATTCCTCGTGCACCCAGCTCAGCGCCGCATAGCAGTCCTTGATGGTGGGCACCACCACGCGCAGCGCGCGGATGTCGAACACCTGGTCAAAGTCGAGCGCCTTGCCGCGCATCTTCTTGACGATGCTGTAGATGTGCTTGGGCCGGCCCTGCACGCTGGCGCTGATGCTGTGCGAACGCAGCGACGACTCCACGCGCGCGCGCAGTTGCTCCATGAAAACCTCACGGCCTGCGCGCTTTTCGTCCAGCAGGCGCGCCACCTCGCGGTAGGTTTCAGGCTCCAGGAAACGAAACGCCAGGTCTTCCATTTCCCACTTGATCTGCCAGATGCCCAGGCGGTTGGCCAGCGGCGCAAACACATGCAGCGCCTCGCTGGCAAGCACAGCGGACACGGGCCGCTTGCTGGCGGCATAAAAGCGCAGCGTCTGCAGGCGCGATGCGAGCCGCAGCATGATGACGCGCAGGTCGCGCGAAAACGCCAGCAGCATCTTGCGCACGTTCTCGGTTTGCACCACCGGGTTTTCCACGCGCTGCACCGTTGACTGCACCGCGCGCGCGTGTTCCTGCAACCGCACCAGCTTGGTGGTCTCCACCGCCAGCGTGGCAAAGTTGGCACCAAAAGCCTTGCCAATCACCTCTTCCGGCTTGTTCAACTGCATGCAGGCATGCACCAGGTAGCTGGCGGCCTGCATGGACTCGGAGCCGCCAATCAGTTTGAGGATGGCTGCCACGGCTTCAGCATGCTCCAGGGCGTTTTCACCGCTGGAGAGCAGTTCGGCGCCTATCAGCGGTGCGGCAAAGGCATGCGCCCGCGCCAGCACATCGGCCTGCTCGGGCAGCGCGTGCGCGGTGGCGGCCACGAGGCTGGGAACATCGCCCTCGGTGTGCGGCGCGCCAGCAGGGGCATCCGCCGTTGCAACCGAAGTTGCAGGCGGCGCGGAATGCGGCGCGCCGTTTTTCATGCCGCTCCAGGGGCGGGCGCTGCCAGCAGGAAGTCGCACACCGCTGCCACCTGGTCGGGCGCCATCAGCGTGGGCGCATGGCCCACCTTGGCAAATTCCCGCACTTCGGGCCGGGGGCCGCGCTGCGCCATGGCCTGTGCGGTGGCGGGCGAGAGCAGGTCGGACTCGGCGCCGCGCAGCAGCAGCGTCTGCGCCGTGATCTGGTCGTAGAGCTGCCACAGCTGCGCTTCGCCCTCGACGGCGGCGCCACGCTGCAGCGAGCGGAACGGGCCGGCAATGGCCGGGTCGTAGTGCATGCCCCAGTCGTTGCTGCCCTCGGGGCGGCGCAGCATCGGGCGCGACAGCTCCAGCCACTGCTCGGGCGTGTGCGGCCCGAAACTGCTGGAGGTGTTCCACAGCGCGGCGGCGCCCTCTTCCACCGAGGCAAAACGCACCGGCGCCCCCAGGTACTGGCCAATGCGCTCCAGCGCGTCCCATTCCAGCACCGGGCCAACATCGTTCAGCACCAGCCGGCGCACCGGCACGGGCAGCGGCAGGCCGGGGTGGCCGCACACCGCCATGCCGATCAGGCCGCCCATGCTGGTGCCGACCCAGTCCAGCGTCTGCAGCGGCGCCTCCTGGTGCAGGTGCGCCAGCAGCGCCAGCATGTCGCCGGCATAGACCGGAATCTGGTAGCCGGCCGGGTCGTCCAGCCAGTCGCTGTGGCCGCGCCCGACCACGTCCGGGCAGATGACGCGGGCATGGCGGCTGAGCGCCCGCGCCAGCGTGTCGAAATCGCGCCCCTGGCGCGTCAGGCCATGCACGCACAGCACCACATGCGGGTGCGCCGGGTTGCCGGTGGCGTTCCATTCCCAATAGGCCATGCGGTGCGCTGGCGCCGGTTCGGGGTTGCTGGAATCGCCGAAGTTTGCCGCCGTGCTGGCGGCGGCGAGACCCGGACAGGATACGTAGTTCAGCCTAGGTTCAATCATGGGTTCTTGTGGTCTCTCAAGGCGGGATAATTGCTGCGTTGCATCGTAAATCATTCGGAGAAAATCTCATGCTCAAAGGCAAAACGGCACTCGTCACAGGCTCCACCAGCGGCATCGGTCTGGGCATCGCCAAGGCCCTTGCAGGCCAGGGCGTCCACATCCT
>JAGOCN010000048.1 GCA_017998735.1 Giesbergeria sp. | reverse complement strand
GCGCAGTCATGATGCTCCAGGCAGCGCAGCAGTAGCTGACAAAGTTGCGCCGGTTGGTGCGGTCGGCAAAGCGGCCAAAGGGAATGGCCAGCGCGCTGTAGAACAGGGCAAAGGTGACGCCGGTGAGCACGCCCATGGCGGTGTCGGACACGCCAAATTCGTCCTTGATCGGCTGCACCAGGATGCCCATGATCTGCCGGTCGATGAAGCTCATGGTGTAGACAAAGAGCAGCACCAGCAAGGTGTAGTGGCTGCGCCAGCCGTGGGCGGGTCGGGTCATGAAAAAAGGCTCCTAGGGGTGGCGACCGGGGTGCGGCGCCTGGTCTGCAGCGCTGCCCGGCGCAGGCAGGCATGCAGGCAGGCCTTGCACACGGCCGTGGTGGTGCATTTTTCGGGGCGCGCCGCACGGTGCCATCGTCCGCACAGACGATGGCACCGTGCGGCGCGCCAGGGTTGGGGGGTGCTGCTGCAGCCATGCACCAAGAAAAAACAGGATCAAAATGGCTTCCAGCGCTTGTGGGTAAAGCGCTGGCAGCTATCATTTCAGAAGTAAATTGCCGCCTGTGCCAGCGTTTGCACACCTGTCGCTCTTGCAGCAGCTGCCTCCTTATTTCACCAGCTGGCTGAAGGTCACGCCCTTGTCGCTGCGCGGCTCGGGCGCCAGGCCCAGCACGCGCTCGCCAATGCTGTTCTTGATGATCTCGTCGGTGCCGCCGGCAATGCGCATGCCGGCCGCGCCAAACCACAGCCGCTCGACCAGCGCAAAGCGCTCGCCCAGTTCGCTGGCGGCCAGCACGCCGCGCTCGCCCTGCAGGTCGATGGCCAGGTAGCTGAAGGCCTGCAGCGTCTGCGCGGCAATGGTCTTGGCGCCGCTCATCTCGGGGCCGGGCTGCCTGCCCTGGCTCAGCGCGGTCAGTGCGCGGCATTGCAGCAGCCACAGTGCCTGCGCGTTCAGGTACAGGTCGGCCAGGCGCTCGCGCAGGCGGCCGTCTTCCAGCGCGCTGCGGCCCAGAAATTGCGCCTCGCGCAGCATCTCGGCCAGCGTGCGCCACAGCTCGGTCGGCATCACGCCGCCAATGGACAGGCGCTCGCTCATCAGGCCCGTGAGCGTCACCTTCCAGCCGCCGCCCTCGCTGCCCACGCGCTGGCTGTCGGGCACAAACACATTGTCGAAAAAGACCTCGTTGAATTCCGATTCACCGCCCGCCTGGCGAATGGGCCGCACCGTGACGCCGGGGCTTTGCATGTCGATGAAAAACGTTGTCAGCCCTTCGAACTTGGGCAAGTCGGGGTGGGTGCGTGCCAGCACCAGGCCGAACTGGGCAAACTGCGCCAGCGATGTCCAGACCTTCTGGCCGTTCAGGCACCAGCCTTCCTGCCCGTCCGGCCCGTCGGTGCAGCGCTCGGCACGGGTGCGCACCATGCCCAGGTCCGAGCCCGCGCCCGGTTCGCTCAGCAGCTGGCACCACAGGTGCTGGCCCGACAGCGCCGGCGCAATGTGCAGGGCGCGCACCGCGTCGCTGGCATGCGCCAGCACCGAGGGAATCACCATGCCCAGGCTGACGTTGAAAAACCCGGTGGGCAGGTTGTAGCGACCTTCTTCCTGGCGCCAGATCAGTTCCTGCATGGGCGTGCCGCCGCGCCCGCCCAGCTGGGGTGGCCAGGTGATGGCACCAAAACCGGCAGCGGCCTTGCGCGCCTGCCAGTCGCGCGCGGCCTGCATGCGCGCTTCAGGGCTCAGTTCGGCGCCAAAGTAGTCATCGGGCCGGGCCTTGGGCGTGGCATTCTGGTCCAGCCAGGCGCGGCATTCGGCGCGAAAGGTGGCCTCAAAGGGCGAGTCGTCAAAGTCCATGCTGCCTGCGGCCACCGGGGCGCGCTGCGCGGCAGTGGCGGGCGGTGCGCCGAGTTGCATTTCCAGCTCGGCGGCCACGGTTTCGCGCCAGGCGTGCACATTGCCCAGCGCCACCGCCAGCTGGCGGGCGCGGCGGTAGTGCAGGTGGCAGTCCAGGTCCCAGGTGTAGCCCATGCCGCCGTGGACCTGGATGTTTTCCTGCGCCGCCAGGCTGTAGGCCTGTGTGCTGGAGACGCGGGCGCTGGCAGCGGCCAGCGCCAGTTCGGGCGCAGCACCATGCACGCTGGCCGCATCGGCCGCCAGCGCCCAGGCGCCGTAGTAGCAGTGGGCGCGCGCCATCTGGTTGCTGGTGTAAATGTCGGCCAGCTTGTGCTTGATGCCCTGGTAGGAACCAATGGTGCGGCCAAAGGCCTTGCGTTCGCGTGCGTAGGCCGCTGCCATTTCCAGCGCGGCATCGGCGCCGCCCAGCTGCTCGAAGGCCAGCAGGACAGCGGCGCGGTTGCGCACGCGTGCCAGCAATGCCAGCGCGTCGCCACCGCCGTCCAGCGCTTCGGCCGGGGTGGCGTCAAACGCCAGTTCGGCAAAGGGTTTGGCCGGGTCCAGCGTGGCCAGCGTGCGGCGTGTGACCTTGTCTTTCAGCTCTGCCACCACAAAAACAGGCTGCCCGCCCATGTCCTGCGCCAGCACCACGGCAAAAGCGGCGCAGCCGCCGTCCATCACCAGCGGCGCCAGGCCGTGCAGCGCCTGGCCGTCAAAGCGGGGCAGGGTGGCATTGGCCAGCTCGCCGTCCAGTGGCGCGGCCAGCGTGGCGATCTCGCCGTGCGCAATGCGCGGCAGCCAGCGCTGCTGCTGCGCCGCGCTGGCGCCCAGCAGCAGCGCCTGGCCGGCCAGGTACAGGGTGGACGCCAGTGGCAGCGCACCCAGCTGGCGGCCCACTTCTTCGGCCACCACGCACAGTTCAAGCGCGCCCAGGCCGATGCCGCCGCATTCTTCGGGCAGCATCAGCGCGGTCACGCCCAGCCCGGCCAGGCCCTGCCATGCGGCTTCGGCATGGGTGCCGCCGGTGTCGATGGCATGGCGCGCCGCAGACACTGGCGATTCCTGGGTTAAAAACTTGCGCACCCCGTCGCGCAATATGTTCTGGTCGTCGGAAAAATCAAAGTTCATGGCGTTGTTCCAAGGTGTTGAGCGTCAGAGATGCAGCGGAGCGAGGGCCGGTTTGCCCAGCACCAGGTCGGCGCCCTTGTCGCCAATCGCCACCACCGCTGCATTGGTGTTGCCCGAGATGAGGTGCGGCATCACCGAGGCATCGATCACCCGCAGGCCTGCGATGCCGCGCACTGCAAGCGAGGGCGTGACCACGGCCAGCGGATCGCCGGTGGCGCCCATGCGGCAGGTGCCCACAGCATGGTGGCCCGAGCCCAGGTGCGGTGCCAGCCAGTCCAGCCATTCGGCATCGCTCTCGACGCCTGGACCTGGGCGGGTTTCGGCCTCGATCAACGCCGCCAGGGCCGGCTGCCGCGCCATGCGGCGCATGAAGCGCAGGCCATGCAGCAGCGCACGGCGGTCGCGCTCGTCGTCCAGGTAATTCATGTGGATGCTGGGATGAACAGCCGCATCGGTGCCGTTGAGCCGCAGCGCGCCGCGCGAATAAGGCCGCACCTGGTAGGGCGCCAGCGTCATGCCTGGAAAGGCTTCGGCACGGTAGGTCTGGCCCGCTTTCAAGGGGTTCTCGACTTCGCCCGTGGCAGGCAGGCCATGCACTTCGATGTCCTGGTAGGGCAGGCTGGGGTCACTGCTGAACCAGGCGGCAAATTCTGCCGCCGGCATGGCCAGGGGACCCTTGCGCGTCAACAGGTAGCGCAGCACCGAACCCCCCAGCCCTGCGCCGCGCAGGCCGGCATTGAGGCTGGGTATGCCGCGTTTGAGGCGCCAGGACATGGGAACAATGGCGTGGTCCTGCAGGTTGGCACCAACGCCGGGCAAATCTGCCTGCACCTTGATGCCCAGTTCGTTCAGGTGCTCTGCCGGACCGATGCCCGACAGCATCAGCAGCTGCGGTGACTGCAATGCACCAGCGCACAACAGCACTTCGCGGTTGGCGCTTGCCACATGCTCGCTGCCGTCCTTGGCGCGCCAGCGCACGCCTGTGGCGCGCCCTTCGGTAATTTCAATGCGCTGCACCAGTGCGTTGGTTTGCACCCGCAGGTTGGCGCGGCGCATTGCCGGCTCGATGGCGTTGCGCGCAATGGACGAGCGCCGACCGTCGCGCAGATTGGCCTGAAAAAGGCCGGCGCCTTTGGGCTGCCCGTTGTTGAAGTCGGTGCAATGCGGCAAACCGGCCTGCACCGCTGCCTGCACCATGGCCTGCGAAACCGGGTGCGGGTTGTCCAGATCGGCCGCCCGCAGCGGGCCGCCGCGGCCATGCAGGGGGCCGGCATAGCTGCCATCACTGCGCTCCTGGTCTTCGGTGCGCACAAAGTGGGGCAGCAGCTCGGCCCAGCTCCAGCCGGTGGCCCCCAGGGCGGCCCAGCTGTCGTAATCGGCACGGTCGCCGCGTGCATAAACCATGCCATTGATGGAAGAAGAGCCGCCCAGGCATTTTCCGCGTGGCAGTGCAATGCGGCGCCCGCCGGCCCAGCGTTCAGGCTCGGTCTGGTGGCCCCAGGAGTAGCGCGGGTTGTTGATCATTTGCCCCCAGCCGGCCGGCATGTCCACCAGCATGTCGCGGTGGCTGCCGCCCCCTTCGAGCAGCAGCACGCGCTGGCGTCCGTCCTCGCTGAGCCGGGCTGCCAGCGTGCCTCCGGCAGAGCCGGCGCCGATGACTATGAAGTCAAATACCTCGCTCATCGCGTCTCCTTGTCAAGCCCGTCTTGCGGTGCTCAGGACCGGGCATTGCGGCCGTAAAAGGTCTGGCCGTTGGCCGCCATGTCGCGCAGCAGCTGCGGCGGGCGCAGGTGTTCGCCAAACAGTGTGGCCAGCCGGTCGGCTTCAAACACAAAAGCCGGCAGGCCAATGCCATCGATGTAGCAAAACGGCCCGCCGGTATAGGCTGGAAAGCCCACGCCCAGCACCGCGCCCACGTCGCCATCGGCCGGCGCCAGCAGCACGCCTTCTTCCATGGCGCGTGCCGCCTCGACCGCCTGCACATACAGGATGCGCTGCTTCACATCGTGCGGATCGGGCTGCTGGGCGCGCAGCGGGTACCAGTCGGCCAGCCCCGGCCACAGGCGCTTGCCTGCGGCGTCGTGGTCGTAAAAACCCTGGCCCATCTTCTTGCCCAGCCGGCCCTGGTCGTAGAGCTTTTTCAGCACCGGCACCGAGCGGCCCGGTGTGTAGCTGTCCGGAAATTCGCGCGCCTGCGCCTCGCCGGCATGCACCGACAGCTCGATCGACAGCTCGTCGGTGATGGCCAGCGGCCCGACCGGCATGCCGGCGTGTTTGGCGCAGTTTTCAATCAGCGCGGGCGCAATGCCCTCGGCCACCATGCCGACGGCGTCGTCGATGAAGGCGCCAATGAAGCGGCTGGTGAAAAAGCCCCGGTGGTCGTTGACAACGATGGGCGTTTTCTTCAGCTGCGCAATGAAGTCCAGCGCCTGCGCCAGCGTGGCGTCCGAGGTCTGCTGGCCACGGATCACCTCGACCAGCGGCATGCGGTCGGCGGGCGAGAAGAAATGCAGACCGATGTAGCGCTCGGGCCGGCTGCTGGCCTGCGCCAGCAGTGAAATCGGCAAGGCAGAGGTGTTGCTGGCCAGCACGCATGTGTCGGGCAGCACGGCGTCAAGCTGTTTGGTCACTTCGGCCTTGATGGCGCGGTCTTCAAACACGGCTTCGACCACCATGTCGGCGTCTTTGAGCAGCGCGTAGTCCGTCGAAGGCGTGATGCGCGCCAGGATGGCGTCGGCCTTGGCCTGCGTGGAGCGGCCTTTTTCAACCAGCCGCTTGAGCACCTTTTCGGCATGGCCCTTGCCGCGTTCGGCGCCTGCCTGGTCGCGGTCCAGCAGCACCACGTCAATGCCGCGCTGCGCGGCCACCAGTGCAATGCCGCCGCCCATCATGCCGGCGCCGACCATGCCCAGCTTTTTGCATTGGAACGGTGCGATGCCGGCCGGGCGGTGCAGGCCTTTTTCGGCCTTGGTCTTGTTGACAAACAGCGTGCGCACCATGGCGCGCGAGACCGGGTCGCGCGTCAAAAACGCCAGGTACTTGCTTTCCACGCGCAGCGCCTTGTCCATGGGCAGCTGCGCGCCTTCGTACAGGCAGCTCTGGATGGCCAGCGGCGCGGGCAGGTTGTGCTGGGTGCCGGCCTGCAGCATCGTGTTGCCGACGACAAAGCCGGGCGCCACGCGCGGATCGAGCGGACCGCCGCCCGGAATCTTGAAGCCTTTTGCGTCCCAGGGCTGCACGGCGCTGGGCGAATCCAGCAGCCATTGTTTGGCCGCTGCCAGCAGTTCGGCGGCCGGCACCACGGCGTTCACCAGGCCGGCCTCTTTGGCCTTGGCCGCGCTGGCATGCTTGCCTTCGAGCAAATAGGGCATGGCGCCCAGGATGCCCAGCATGCGCAGCAGGCGCTGCGTGCCGCCGGCGCCGGGCAGCAGGCCGACCTGCACTTCGGGCAGGCCCAGCACCAGGCCAGGCGCATCGGAGGCCACGCGGTAGTGGCAGGCCAGGCAGATCTCGAAGCCGCCGCCCATCGCCACGCCGTTGATGGCAGCGGCAAACGGCTTGCCGCAGGTTTCCATGCGGCGCAGCAGCTTCGACAGCGAGGCGCATTTTTCAAACAGCACCTCGGCCGGCAGGCCGTCCATGCTGTCCAGCGTGGACTCCATGCCGATCAGGTCGGCGCCGGCGACAAAGGCGTCCTTGCCCGAGGTGACGATGGCGCCCTGGATGGCCGGGTCGGCGGCCACGCGCTCGATGCCGGCGGACAGGCTGTCCATGAACGCCTGGTCAATGACGTTCATCGTCTTGCCAGGGTAGTCAATGGTGAGCAGGGCAATGCCGTCGGCATCGACGGTGCAGCGAATGATGTCTTGCATGGTTTTTTTCCTTTTGGCCTAGATGCGTTCAATGACCATGGCCGAGCCCATGCCGGCCGCCACGCACAGCGACACCAGCGCGGTCTGCTTGCCGCTGCGTTCCAGCTCGTCCAGCACGGTGCCCAGAATCATGGCGCCGGTGGCGCCCAGCGGGTGGCCCATGGCAATGGCGCCGCCGTTGACGTTCATGCGGTCGTGCGGAATGTCCAGCTCTTCCATCATGGTCAGCACCACCGAGGCAAAGGCCTCGTTCAACTCCCACAAATCAATGTCGGACGCTTGCATGCCGGCGCGTGCCAGCGCCTTGCGGGCGGCGTGGGCCGGGCCGTCCAGCATCAGCGTGGGTTCCGAGCCAATCGCGGCAAACGAGACGATGCGGGCGCGGGGCCTGAGGCCCAGGCGCTGGCCCGCTTCGGCGTTGCCGACCAGCACGGCGGCGGCGCCATCGACGATGCCCGAGCTGTTGCCGGCATGGTGGATGTGGTGGATTTTTTCCACCTGCGGGTAGCGCTGCAGCGCCACGCTGTCGTAGCCGTATTTCTCGCCCATCTCGGTGAAGGCGGGTTTGAGCGCCGCCAATGTCTCAAGGGTGGTCTGCGGGCGGATGGTTTCATCGCGTGCCAGCAGCTCCATGCCCAGAAAGTCCTGCACCGGCACCACCGAGCGGTCAAAGCGGCCTTCGCTCCAGGCCTGCGCGGCGCGGCGGTGGCTTTCGGCCGAATAGGCATCGACGTCGCTGCGGCTGTGGCCGCGCAGCGAGGCCAGCAGGTCGGCCGAGATGCCCTGCATCACAAAGCGCGTCTTGAACGCCACCTGCGGGTCTTGCGCCCAGGCGCCGCCGTCCGCGCCCATGGGCACGCGCGACATCATCTCGATGCCGCCGCCGACTGCCAGATCGGCCTGGCCGGCCATCACCTTGGCAGCGGCAAAGGCCACGGCCTCCAGGCCCGATCCGCAGTAGCGGTTGATCTGCAGCGCCGGCACGCACTGGTCGTAGCCGGCCTGCAGCACCGCCATGCGGGCAATGTTGCCGCCTTGCTCGCCCACCGGCATGACGCAGCCCATCACCACATCGTCGATGGCGGCCGTGTCCAGGCCGTTGCGCTCTTGCAGCGCCACCAGCGGCCGGCTGGCCAGCCACACGGGCGTGGCCTCGTGCAGGCTGCCATCGCTCTTGCCTTTGCCGCGTGGGGTGCGCACGTGGTCGTACAGGAAAGTGTCCATTTGGGTCGTCCAGAAAAAGGTTTCACAAAGGCGGCAGGAAGGCAAAGCTGCGCTGTCCTGCAACCACAGTCTGGCGCAGCCGCAGTGTGGCGGTGCGGGTTGGTACCCAGATTGGGTACCTTGGCCGGTTTTGCTGGCCTGCAGGATTCAAGGGAATCAAGGGACTCAATCCTGCTCGGTGTCCATGGGCCGCAGCAGGGCGCTCAGCCTGTCCGCCAGCTCCAGGATGTCGTGGGTGGCCTGGGCGTTGCGCCGGGCAAAGCCGGCGCCGCCGCGCGGGCTGACCATCAGGCGTTGGTGTGCATCGCGGTACAGCCAGCCCTTGTCTATCAGCAGCTTCACCTTGCGCCGCACGGTCTCGCGCGGAATGCCGGTGGCTTCGCTGATGGACAGGGCATTGCACGACTGCATCAACTGGTCGCGCCGCCAGCGGTCGTCCAGCAGTTTTTCGGGGGTGTCGGTGCCGCCCTTGTCAAAAAAACGCGAGACATTGCGCAGCGAAATCTCGCCCAGCACGATGACCTGCGCCATGTCGCCATCGAACTGGTGGTAAAGCGTGCGCAGGAGCGGCACGGTGAAGCCGGCGATCAGGTGCGAAACCTGGTAAGCGTGGCGGTCCATCAGCAGTGCGGCATCGGTGGCTGTGTCCATGGCAGGTGTTTCCTGTGCAATGA
>JAGOCN010000047.1 GCA_017998735.1 Giesbergeria sp. | reverse complement strand
GCTGGGGAGAACGCCGTTATGTGACCCCTGCGAAATACCAGCAACTCAAACGGTACACCGTCAGGCCAGGGGATGTGCTCATCACAATCATGGGCACTTGTGGGCGCTGCGCTGTCGTTCCGGATGACATTCCTGTTGCAATCAACACAAAGCATCTGTGCTGCATTTCAGTTGACCGGCAACGAATGACGCCCATCTTTTTGCATACCTACTTTTTGCAGCATCCGATTGCTCGCAAGTACCTGGAGCAGACGGCCAAAGGCGCAATCATGTCCGGACTCAATCTGGGAATCATCAAGGCCATGCCGATTCCAGTTCCCCCTCTCCCCCTCCAACAAACCTTCGCCACCCGCATCCAGGCCATCGAAGCCCTCAAAGCCACCCACCGCGCCGCGCTGGCGCAGCTGGACGCGCTGTTTGCCTCGCTGCAGCAGCGGGCGTTTGCCGGGCAACTGTGAGCACCGCCCTGTGCCCACGGCACACACGGCACGCGCGCAGACAATGAACTAACCGCTAAAACCACAGAACCAGAACCGCACCGGAGCCACGCCCACATGCTGCAACGCCTGTACATCCACAACTTCAAGACATTCCAGAACTTTGAGTTCAAACCCCAGGGCCAGTCTTCCTCGCTGTTGCTGGGCAAGAACGGCGCAGGCAAGTCTTCGGTGGCCAGCGCCCTGCAGGTGCTGCAAAGCATCGGGCGCGGGGTGAACCGGGTGGGCCAGCTGCTCACGCCGCGCCACTTTTTTTGCGGGCAAACAGCGGTGCCCATGCGTTTTGAGGTGGAAGTGTTGCTGCAAGGCCAGCTGTACCGCTACAGCCTGGCCCTTGAACTGCCCGACAAGTTCAAGGAACTGCGGGTGCTGCAAGAGCGGCTGGAATGCGACGGCCACCCCATCTATGAGCGCGAGCAGGCCCAGGTTTCGCTGCGCAAGCTGCCTGACGCGGACACCGGCGACGCCCGCTTCATGGTGGACTGGCACCTGGTGGCGCTGCCGCTGATCCAGGTGCAGTCCGCAAGCGACCCCGTCCACATCTTCAAAACGTGGCTGGCGCAAATGGTGGTCATTGCCCCGGTGCCGCAGCAGATGGAGGGCAACTCCAGCGACGAATCCCTGTGGCCTACGGCCAACGCCAGCAATGCGGTGGACTGGCTGGCCGGGCTGCTGGGGCAGTACCCGGCGGCCTACACCGCCATTGACGGTTACCTGAAAGAAGTCATGCCCGATCTGCGCGACTTCAAGTATGAAAATCTGGGCAAGGAGTCCAAGCGGCTGGTCATTCAGTTCAAGAGCGACGACGGCGCTTTGTCGCTCCATTTCGACGAGCTTTCCGACGGCGAAAAATGCTTTTTTCTGTGCGCCACCATCGTGGCGGCCAACCAGGCCTATGGGCCGATTTTTTGTTTTTGGGATGAGCCCGACAACTACCTTTCGCTGGCAGAAGTGGGCCATTTCGTGATGCAGCTTCGGCGCACTTTCGAGGCCCGGGGGCAGATCGTCATGACCACCCACAACGAAGAGGCGATTCGCAAGTTCTCCAAAGAAAACACCTGGGTGCTGGGCCGCAAAAGCCATCTGGAGCCAACCCGGCTGCGCCTGTTGGGCGAGTTCGATCCGGGCACGGACATCATTCAGGCGCTGATGCTGGGGGAGCTGGAGCTGTGAGTGTCAACGTCTACAAACCCCATGTGCTCGTGCTTCCGGAAGACGACGCCAACCGAGAAATCGCCAACGGCTTTCTTCTGGCACCCAGCCTGAAGTTGCGCAACATTCAGGTGCTGCCCTGCGCAGGCGGCTGGGGCAAGGTGCTGGCCAGTTTCACCGACGACCACATCAGCGGACTGCGCAAATTCCCGCTTCGCCATCTGGTGCTGCTGATCGACTTTGATGACCGCGTTGGAGAGCGCACTGCCCAGTTCACCGAAAGTTTTCCAACCGATGTGCGTGAGCGCGTGTTTCTGCTGGGCACGCAAGGCGAACCCGAGCCATTGAGAAAACAGTGTGGCAAATCGCTGGAAAACATAGGCAAGGCGTTGGCCGGCGAATGCTTCAGGGACGAGAACATGCTCTGGGAGCACCCGCTGCTGGTACACAACACAGCGCAGCGCGGGCGCTTGAATGCCAAGGTGAAGAAAATTTTGTTCTGAGCCAGGCGCTTTTTCGCTGGTCTGATCTCTGCAAACCAAAAAACCAACGAGGCAACCCTTGAACAGCACCCCCTCCAACTTCAGCTTCCTGCAACCCGACTGGCCCGCGCTGCTGGCCGAAGCGCGCCGCGCCGAGGCGGCGGCACTGAGCGACCCGCGCACCGCCTGCTTTTACGCCCGGCGCACGCTGGAGCTGGCGGTGGCCTGGTTGTTCCAGGCAGAAGGCGGGCGCGGGGGTTGCCTGACGATGCCCTACAAGCAGGACTTGTCGGCGTTTCTGTTTGAGCCGAGTTTTCAGCAGCTGGTGGGCCCGGCGGTGCACGCCAAGATGGACGTGCTGCGCCGGCTGGGCAACCAGGCGGTGCACCAGGCGCGTGCCGTGCCGGTGCAGGACGCGCAGAACGCGCTGCGCGAGCTGTTCCATGTGGCTTTCTGGCTGGCCCGGCACTACGCCCGCCGGGTGAGCGACCGGCCCGACCCGGCGCTGCAGTTTTGCCCTGAACTGCTGCCGCAGCCGGCCGACCCGAACGCACTGGCACAGGCGCAAAACGCCAGCCACGCCAGCCGCGCCGCCCAGGCCGCTGCGCAGGAGGCATTGCAACAGCAGGCCCACACCCTGGCCGAACGCGATGCGGCGCTGCGCGAGGCAGCGGCCCGCAACGCCGCGCTGGACGCGGAACTGGCGCAGTACCGCGCCGACATTGCCGCAGCCAAGGCCGTCAACGCCGCCGCTGCAGCGCCCGCACAGGCACACGACTACCACGAGGCCGCCACGCGCGACCTGTTCATTGACCTGCTGCTGAAAGAAGCGGGCTGGCCGCTGACCGACGCACGCGAGCGCGAATTTGAAGTGCAGGGCATGCCCAACGCGCAGAGCCAGCGCACCGGCAAAGGTTTTGTCGATTACGTGCTGTGGGGCGACGACGGCAAGCCGCTGGCCCTCGTCGAAGCCAAGCGCAGCCGGCGCAGCGCCAAAGAGGGCGAGCAGCAGGCCGTGCTGTATGCCGATTGCCTGGAAGCGCAGTTTGGCCAGCGCCCGGTGCTGTATGGCAGCAACGGCTACGCGCATTGGTTCTGGGACGATGCCACCAGCCCGCCGCGCGCGGTGCAGGGTTTTCACACCAAGGACGAGCTGGCGCTGGTGCTGCAGCGGCGCAGCAGCCGCAAACCGCTCTCTAACCTGCCCATCAACCACGCCATCGCCGGGCGCCCTTACCAGCAGCGCGCCATCCGCCGCGTGGCCGACACGTTCGAGCGCGAACAGCACCGCAAGGCGCTGGTGGTGATGGCCACGGGTGCGGGCAAGACGCGCACCGTGATTGCGCTGGTCGATTTGCTGCTGCGCGCCCACTGGTGCAAGCGCGTGCTGTTTCTGGCCGACCGCGTGGCGCTGGTGAACCAGGCGGTGGGTGCTTTCAAGGCGCACCTGCCAGATTCGTCGCCGGTCAATCTGGTGACCGAAAAAACCACCGAGGGCCGGGTGTACGTGTCCACCTACCCCAGCATGATGGGCCTGATCAACGACGGCGCAAACACTGCAGGTGGCACGCGGCGCTTTGGCATTGGCCACTTTGACCTGATCGTGGTGGACGAGGCGCACCGCTCCATTTACCAAAAGTACCGCGCCATCTTCAGCTACTTCGACGCCCTGCTGGTGGGCCTGACCGCCACGCCCAAGGACGAGATCGACCGCAACACCTATGGCCTGTTTGGCCTGGAAAGCGGCGTGCCGACCGACGCCTACGACCTGGATGACGCGATTGCCGAGGGCTACCTGGTGCCGCCCCGGGCGGTTTCGGTGCCGCTCAAGTTTCAGCGCGAAGGCATCCGCTACAGCGCGCTGAGCGACGGTGAAAAAGAGCAGTGGGATGCGCTGGAGTGGGGTGATGGCGAGGGTGGCGGTGACGGTGGCGACAACGCAGCGCCCGGCGAAGTGGCAGCGCAGGCCGTCAACCAGTGGCTGTTCAACACCGACACGGTGGACAAGGTGCTGCAAACACTCATGACCCGTGGCCACCGGGTGGCCGGCGGCGACCGCATTGGCAAGACCATCATTTTTGCCAGGAACCAGCGGCACGCCGAGTTCATTGCCGAACGCTTTGATGCCAATTACCCGGACCGCAAAGGGCAGGAGGCCCGCGTCATCACCTTCAAGTCCGACTACGCACAGACGCTGATCGACCAGTTTTCCAGCAAAGACAGCGCGCCGCACATCGCCATTTCGGTGGACATGCTGGACACCGGCATCGACGTGCCCGAGGTGGTGAACCTGGTGTTTTTCAAACCCGTGCGCAGCAAGACCAAGTTCTGGCAGATGCTGGGGCGCGGCACGCGGCTGTGCACAGACCTGTACGGCCCGGGCGACGACAAGAAAGACTTTTTCGTTTTTGACTTTTGCCAGAACCTGGAATTTTTCAGCCAGGAGCTGGCGGGCAGCGACGGCGCGCTGGGCGAGCCGCTGTCGCAAAAGCTGTTCAAGGCGCGGCTGGAGCTGGTGGGCGTGCTGGACCAGCGGCTGAACGCGGGCGGTGTGTGCGAAGCCGCGGCGCAGTCGTTTGCGCTGACTGAAAGCGCCATTCGCGGCGACACCGCCGGCCTGCTGCAGCGCACCGTGGCCGGCATGCCGCTGGACAACTTTGTGGTGCGCCCGCAGCGCCGCCACGTAGAAATCTGGGCGCAAACCGATGCCTGGCTGCGGCCCAGCGCCGGGCAGCTGGGCGAGGTTGCCGCGCACCTGTCCGGCCTGCCCAGCAGCGTGCGTGACAGCGACGAAGACGCCAAGCGCTTTGACCTGCTGATGCTGAACGTGCAGCTGTGCAGCCTGCGCGCCGAGCCGGGTCTGGCGCGCCTGCAAACGCGCGTGCAGCAGCTGGCGTGCAGCCTGCTGGAGCTGCCCAACGTGCCCGCCGTGCGCGAACACCTGCTGCTGATAGAAGCCATGGCCGGCGATGAATGGTGGCAGGACGTGACCCTGCCCATGCTGGAACAGGCGCGGCGCAAGCTGCGCAGCCTGGTCAAGCTGGTTGAAAAAAGCAGCCGCAAGGTGGTTTACACCGATTTTGAAGATGCGCTGGGCGAGGCGTCTGAAGTGGCTTTGCCCCTGGTGGCCAGCGCGGTGGACTTTGAGCGTTTTCGCAGCAAGGCCAAGGCGTTTTTGCGTGCGCACGACGACCGGCTGGCGCTGCACAGGCTGCGGCGCAACCAGCCGCTGACCGCTGCCGACCTGCAGGAACTCGAAGCGCTGCTGCAGGAAGCCGGCGGCACCGAAGACGACATGCAGCGCGCCCGCACGCTGCACACCAGCGTGGCGGCGTTTGTGCGCTCGCTGGTCGGGCTGGACCGCGAAGCCGCCACGCAGGCCTTTGCCCACCTCATTGCCGGCGGCACGGCCAGCGCCCGCCAGCTGCAGTTCATCGGAGAAATCGTGCAGCACCTGACCGAGCACGGCGCCATGCCGGAAGACCGGCTGTATGCCTCGCCCTTCACCGACATCCACGCGCACGGGCCGGACGGCGTGTTTGACGCAGCCAATGTGGAGCAGCTTTTTTCGGCACTGAAGGGACTGGAGCTGCAGCAGGCGGTGGCCTGAACTCTGGCTTTGCTGCCAGCAGCGCTGCTACCCTGTAGCCACCGCCCCGCACACCGGGGCAGAACACGCCGCCACCGCGGCATTTGTCAAAAACAGGAGCGCCTTGCGCATGCCCTGCCTTGTCTTGCGGCACAAATGGCCTTGAAACACAGGCAGGCCGTGCGCCAGGCGCTCTTCTTTCAGGAGTAATTTGCCCCATGTCTTCCCACCCTGATGCGTCCAGCACGGCCACCGGCAACACCGGCAACACCGATAACGCCGGCAACACCGCCCCCGCCAGCCCGCTGCAAATCACACGCGATGGCGCCGTGGTCACGCTGCGCTTTTCTCGGCCCGAGGCGCTCAACGCCATCGACGTGCCGATGGCGCAGGCACTGCTGGCCGCCGTGCGCGACATTGCCGCCGATGCCAGCGTGCGCGCCGTGGTGCTGTGCGGCGCCGGCAAGGGCTTCATGGCCGGCGGCGACCTGGCCACGCTGCGCGCCGACCCGGTGCAGGGCGCGGCCGCGCTGCTCGCGCCCCTGAACGAAGCCGTGCAGGTGCTGGCCACGCTGAACGCACCCGTGATTGCCAAGGTGCATGGCGTGGCCGCCGGCGCGGGCCTGAGCCTGATGCTGCAGGCCGACTTCGTGATTGCCGCCGAGGGCACGCGATTCAACCTGGCCTACATCAACCTGGGCACCAGCTGCGATGTGGGCGCTTCGTGGGCGCTGCCGCGCCTGGTGGGCCTGCGCAATGCGCTGGAGATTGCGCTGATGGGCGACACGCTGACCGCGCCCGACGCGCTGCGCCTGGGCCTGGTCAACCGCGTGGTGCCAGCCCAGCACCTGGACACTGCCGCCGACGCGCTCATCGAGCGCATTGCCCACGGCCCCACGCTGGCCTACGGCGCCATGAAGCGGCTGATGCGCGCCTCCTTCGACCGCGACCTGGACACCCAGCTGATTGCTGAGACCGCCGCCTTTGCCGGCTGCGCCGCCACCGAGGACATGCGCACCGGCATCGAGGCGTTCTACGCAAAGAAGCCTCCGGTGTTCGAGGGGCGCTGAGCACCGGCCCGGCCCGGCCCGGATCGGACCGGCCTGGCATCCCCTAGGTTTTCCAGGTTTCCCAGGCCGGCCGCAGGGCGCTGTTCAGAGCGCCGCAGGGCGGCAGGGCGGCAGGGCGGCAGGCCGGCGCCTGGCCTTTTGCGGGCAATGGGCGAGGCGCCACGGCGGGACGCCATTGGCAGGTTTCAAAATGCAGCCGCACCCTGGCGCGAAGGGCAAGGGCTGCCTGCTGCCCAGGCGCGCTTTGCGCGGCATTTGCCTTGCAGGGCAGGAATTTTGCCAAAAAACGCCTCCAGCGCAGGCGCAGCTTGCGCCGGAAGCTCATTTTTTCATGGCAAAAAATGGCGGCCGCAGGCGCGCTGCAAGCCGTCCGGGGCACAGCCGCCCCCCCTGTGCGGAGGCCCTGGCAGGGCGCTATGCTGCGCTGCGGCTGCGCTGTTTCGCGGCAAGGCGACTGCGCGGTACCGCACCCTGGCCCATCCGTTCTGACAGGGGCCGCCGTGCCCCAAAAAGAAACCCGCCCATGCCCATCGAACCCATGGAAGACCATCCCCGTTCCCCATCCCCGCAGCCGGGCACGCCGGCACCCACGGGCGCTGCCGCAGCGCCGGAGCGGCCCCCGCACCTGGAACGCAGCAGGTTTGGTGGCACCGAGCGGCGCACCGAGCGGCCGGACGATGGCGATGCGCCGTTTTCGCGCAGCGACCTGCGCAAGGGCGCGCAGGAGCTGGTGGGGGACGGCAGGGCGCGCATCAGCTGGAGCGTGCTGGGGGTGTCGTCGGGGTGATCCTGGCGTTTTCGGTCTGGGCCATCGTGCTGCCCGACGGCGCGCGCGCCAGCATGAAGGGCGTGGTCGACTGGATCGCCACCAACCTGGGCTGGTACTACGTGCTGACCATGGCGCTGGTGATCGGCTTTGTGGTCTGGGTGGCGCTGTCCAAGGAAGGCAGCGTGCGCCTGGGCCCCGACGACTCGCGCCCGCAGTACGGCCTGGCCACCTGGGTGGCGATGCTGTTTGCCGCCGGGGTCGGCATCGACATGCTGTTTTTCTCGGTCACCGGGCCGGTGGTGCAGTTTCTGCACCCGCCCTCGGGCGACGGCGCCACCGCGGCCGCCCTGCAGGACGCGGTGGTCTGGACGATGTTCCACTACGGCATTGCCGGCTGGTCGGTGTATGCACTGCTGGGCATGGCGATGGGCTACTTTGCCTACCGCTGGGACATGCCGCTGTCGATCCGCGCCGCCCTCTACCCGCTGCTGGGCAAGCGCGTGCGCGGCCTGCTGGGCGACGGCATCAGCACGGTGGCGCTGATCGGCACCGTGTTTGGCGTTGCCACCTCCATGGGCATCGGCGTGGTGCTGCTGGGTGTGGGTTTTTCCAGGCTTTTTGGCCTGGAAGAAGGCTTGACGCTGCAGATTGCGCTGGTCATCGGCGCGGTGGTGCTGACCATTGCGGCCACCACCTCGGGCGTGGACCGGGGCATCCGCTGGATCTCCGAGTTGAACCTGTGGAGCGCCGTGGCCATGATGGTCTTCATCCTGGTGGCCGGGCAGACAGCGTTTTTGCTGAACGCGCTGGTGGAAAACATCGGCCAGTTTCTGGTCACGCTGCCGGCGCGCATGTTGAAAACCTTTGCCTACCAGCCCGGCAGCAGCGAGTGGATGGGCGCCTGGACGCTGTTTTTCTGGGCGTTCTGGCTGGCGTGGGGGCCGTTTGTCGGCGTGTTTCTGGCGCGCATTTCGCGCGGGCGCACATTGCGCGAGTTCGTCATTGCGGCGATCACCGTGCCGGTGCTGTGCGACTTCATCATCGTCTCGTTCTTTGGCAACTCGGCGCTGTACCAGGTGCTGCAAGGCAACATGGCGTTTGCCGAACTGGCCATCGAGAGCCCCGAGCGCGGCTGGTATGCGCTGCTGGAGATGTTCCCCGGCGCCACGGCCCTGGTGGCGCTGGCCACGTTTTCGGGGTTTCTGTTCTACATCACCAGCGCCAACTCGGGCGCCATGGTGATGTCGAATTTTTCG
>JAGOCN010000444.1 GCA_017998735.1 Giesbergeria sp. | reverse complement strand
TTTTTCAGGCGGCGCTGTGCAGGCCCGGCGCGGCCAGGGTGCGGCGGCGGCCACCGGCGCCGCCCTGGAAGGCAAAGTCCACCTCGGGCACGCGGCCGCTGACGATGTCGGCCAGCGCCTTGCCCGAGCCGCAGGCGTGCGTCCAGCCCAGCGTGCCATGGCCGGTGTTGAGAAACAGGTTGGCAATGCGGGTCTGGCCGATCAGCGGCACGTTGCTGGGCGTGGCCGGGCGCAGGCCGCTCCAGAACTGCGCCTGCGCGGTGTCGCCGGCGCCCGGAAACAGCTGCTCGGTGCGGCGCACGATGGCTTCGCAGCGCACCGCGTTCAGGTGGCGGTCGTAGCCGTTGAATTCGGCCGTGCCTGCAATGCGCAGCACATCCCTGCCCGGCGCGCCGTCGCCGCCGCGCGCACGGGTGTAGCGCGAAAACACCAGCTTGAAGCCGTCGTCGGTCAGGCTGACCTGGGGCGCCCTGGCGGCATCCTTGATTGGCAGCGTCACCGAATAGCCCTTGGCCGGGTAGACCGGCAGCGCAATGCCCAGCGGCTTGGCCAGCAGCGGGCTGAACGAACCCATGGCCAGCACGAAATGTGCGCCCTGGATGCGCTCAAAGCGGCCCTCTTCGTTGGTGATTTCCACATGGTCGATGCGGCCGCCCACCTCGCGCAGTGCCTGCACATGGCAGCCCATGCGGAACTCCACGCCAGCAGCAGCGCACAGCCTGGCCAGTGCGCGCGTGAAGGCGTTGGCATCGCCTGATTCGTCTTCCGCCGTGAAGGTAGCGCCGGCCAGCTGCGCTCGGATGTGCGCCAGCGCCGGCTCGATGCGCACCGCTTCGTCGGCGCTGATGACCTGGCGCTCGCAGCCGAGCTGGCGCATCTGCTCGGCCGGGCCGAGCGTGCCGTCAAACTCTTTCTGGCTGGTGTAGAAGTGCAGGATGCCCTGTGTGCGCTGGTCGTATTCAATGCCGGTGTCACGCCGCAGCTGCTGCAGCACGTCGCGGCTGTAGGTGCCCAGGCGCACGATCTGCGCGATGTTGTGGCGCGTGCGCGCCGGCGTGCATTCGCGCAGGAACTGCAGGCCCCAGAGCCACTGGCGCAGGTCGGCGCGCAGGCGAAACAGCAGCGGCGCGTCTTCTTTGCCCAGCCACTGCAAGAGCTTGAGCGGCGCGCCGGGGTTGGCCCAGGGTTCGGCATGGCTGACCGAAATCTGCCCGCCGTTGGCAAAGCTGGTTTCCGCGCCGGGCGTGGCCTGGCGGTCAATGACGGTCACCTGGTGGCCGAGCTGCTGGAGAAAATACGCCGAGGTCATGCCGAGCAGGCCGGCGCCAAGAACGATGGTATGCATGGATGTTTTCCAAGCCTTTTGGGGGCGCAGCGCTTGACTGGCCTGCGCCGGCAGCTATGGAATTTGTAGCGGATTCCAGGGCGGACAGCGGCAAACCCTTGCCAAGCTGCCGCTCCCCCTGTCCTTGGTACCTGAGAGATTCACCACCGCGCCGGCATGGCGCTGCGGTTTGCTCCTTCGGTGCGCCCCGGCACTGCGGTGCACTGCGGGGCGACTCTCCAGACGGCTTTGAAAAATGCGGCAGTACGGGGAACCTGAGCGTGCATGGGAGTTTGCGCCTTCGGTGGGGTGGTTGCTGCTGCTGTCGTTGCCGCTGCTGCTGCCACCCACTCTCCTGCCGGGCGCGATTGTACGGCTGCGCTGGCCTGCCAGCGTGGTGCCGGGGCGTTGTCCGGGCAGCGTTTTTGGGCGGAGTGCTCAGTAGCGGTAGGGGTTGTGCGGGCGCCGGTCGTGGCGGTTGGGCACGCCGTCGCCGTCGCGGTCCCAGCGCGGCGGCCGGGGGGTGCCGTAGGAGGCATGGGGGTGCACCGCGGAGCCGGGGCGGTGCACAGCGCCATGGCCCGGGCGGTAACCCGGCCGCTGGCCGGGGCGGATGCGTTCCCAGTGGCCTGCACGCCAGACGGCGCGCGGGCCGCGCTGCTGCCAGTGGCCTGCCACCCAGGTGTGGCCCGGGCGGGCAGCATGCACCGCTCCAGGGTGCGGCCGGTGTCCGTAGCAGGACCCTGGTGCGCAGGGCGGCTGGTACACCGGGTGGCCGTGCGCCGCACCGCCGCCCTGCACGGTCAGCGTGGCATGCGGCGCAGCGTGCGCTGCCGTGCCCAGGGCGCCCAGCGACAGCCAGGCCATGCTGGCAGCAGCGGCCATGGCAGAAAAGAAACGGGTTGTTGTCATGGAATGTGTCCTTGCAAAGGCGCCCTGTGTCCTGCACGGCAACAGCAAGAACTGCTGCCACACGAACACGGGAGCGTGGAGCCTTGAGCATCGGGCCTTCCAGTCAAGCGGGCACTCCTGCAGTGCGAAGCAATGTGAAGCGGTGTGAAGCGGTGTTTCCAGTTCCTGACTGACTGACCGCCTGACCGCCTGCCGGTGTACCGGTCAGGCCGCCCAGGCCCTGGCACCGGTGCCGGCACCGGCACCGGCACCGGCACCGGCACCGGCACAAGCGTGCCTACGGCTTCACAAAATGGGCGCGCCGCGTGCCGCCGTTGGACGGCTGGCGGCGGCGTGTGTGCACGTTGCCTGCGGTGGCAGGGGTGTCGGGTGCTGCCGGGCCGCCCTGGTTGTCTTGGCTGTCTTGGCTGTCTTGGTTGTCACCAGTGCTGCCAGCTTCGCCTGCCTCGCCTGCCTTGCCTGTTGCTGCTGGCGCTGATGCTGCTGCCGGTGCCGGTGCTCCGGCAGAGCCAGAAGCCGTGGG
>JAGOCN010000443.1 GCA_017998735.1 Giesbergeria sp. | reverse complement strand
TCCTCGGCATTGCCTTTGCCTTTGGCAAGGCCAGCGTCTTCAAGTACATCAGCGACGACTACCCCACCAACATCGGCGCCATCAGCGGCATCGTCGGGCTGGCCGGCGGCATGGGCGGCTTTCTGCTTCCCATTGCCTTTGGCGCCCTGATGGACCTGACCGGCGTGCGCTCCAGCGCCTTCATGCTGATGTACGGCGTGGTCTGGGTGTCGCTGATCTGGATGTATTTCACCGAAGTGCGCCGTACCGACGTGATGGGCCCGGCCCCTGTGCCAGCCACGGCCGCCGCCCGCTGATTTTTTGAAAGCCTCCACACCATGTCTGCTTCCAACCCCGCCGCACCGGCCCGCACCGGTCGCACCCTGCACCTCTGGACCCCGGAGGACAAAAGCTTCTGGGAACGCGAGGGCGATGCCGTCGCCAAGCTCAACCTGTGGATTTCGGTGCCCGCGCTGTTCCTCGCCTTTGCCATCTGGCAGGTGTGGAGCGTGGTGGCCGTGAGCCTGCCCGGCCTGGGCTTCAAATATTCCAGCAACCAGCTGTTCTGGCTGGCGGCGGCGCCGGCGCTCAGCGGCGCCACGCTGCGCATTTTCTATTCGTTCATGGTGCCGGTGTTTGGCGGCCGGCGCTGGACGGCGATTTCCACCGCGTCGCTGTTGATTCCGGCCATCGGCATCGGTTACGCGGTGCAGGACAACACCACCGCCTACCCCACCATGCTGATCCTGGCGCTGCTGTGCGGTTTTGGCGGCGGCAACTTCAGCTCCAGCATGGCCAACATCAGCTTCTTCTTTCCGAAGGAGCGCAAGGGCTCGGCGCTGGGCGTGAACGCCGGCCTGGGCAACCTGGGCGTGTCGGTGGTGCAGTTTCTGAGCCCGCTGGTGGTCACCGCCGGCATCTTCGGCATCTTTGGCGGCGAAGGCCAGACCATTGTCAAGAACGGCACCAGCATGCAGGTCTGGACGCAGAACGCGGCCTTCATCTGGGTGCCGTGGATTCTGGTTGCGTCGCTGGCCGCCTGGTTCGGCATGCACGACATCGCCGACGCCAAGGCCTCGTTTGCCAGCCAGGCCGCCATCTTCCGGCGCAAGCACAACTGGCTGATGTGCCTGCTGTACCTGGGCACCTTCGGTTCGTTCATCGGTTACGCCGCCGGCTTTCCGCTGCTGATCAAAAGCCAGTTTCCCGACATCAACCCGCTGGCCTATGCCTGGCTCGGCCCGCTGGTGGGCGCCGTGGTGCGGCCCTTTGGTGGCTGGCTGGCCGACAAGGTGGGCGGCGCGCGCGTCACGCTGTGGAACTTTGTGGTCATGGCAATTGCCGTGGTGGGCGTCATCCAGTTCCTGCCGCAGGCTGGTGTCGGCGGTAACTTTGCCGGCTTCTTTGTCTGCTTTCTGGTGCTGTTCCTGACCACCGGCATTGGCAACGGTTCGACCTTCAGCATGATTCCCGTCATCTTTCTGGCCGAAGCCATGCGCGGCGTGGACGTGAACAGCCCCGGCGCCGTGGCCAACGCACAAAAAGAGGGCAACACGCTGGGCGCGGCCACGCTGGGCTTCACGGCGGCCATTGCTGCTTACGGCGGCTTCTTCATTCCCAAAAGCTACGGCAGCTCGATTGCCCTGACCGGCGGACCCGAGTTCGCGCTCTGGGGTTTTGCCGTCTTTTACCTGCTGTGCATTGCGGTGACCTGGTGGTTCTACGCACGCAAAAACGCCGAAATGCCGTGCTGAGCGCACGCGCCTTGTTCACCACACCCCTCACGACCCCCCAAAGGAGCCCCCGATGAGCCACTTCCTGGACCGACTCAACTATTTTTCCAACCCGAGGGAGCCGTTTTCCGGTGACCTTGGCGTCACCACCGCCGAAGACCGCACCTGGGAGGACGCCTACCGCAACCGCTGGGCGCACGACAAGATCGTGCGCAGCACGCACGGCGTGAACTGCACCGGCTCGTGCTCGTGGAAGATTTACGTCAAGGGCGGCATCGTCACCTGGGAAACCCAGCAGACCGACTACCCGCGCACCCGCTGGGACATGCCCAACCACGAGCCGCGCGGGTGCTCGCGCGGTGCCAGCTACAGCTGGTACCTGTACAGCGCCAACCGCGTGAAATACCCGATGGTCCGCGCCCGCCTGCTCAAGCACTGGCGCGAAGCCCGCCTCACGCTGCCGCCGGTCGAGGCCTGGGCTGCCGTGGTGCAGGACGATGCCAAGCGGCGCGACTACCAAAGCGTGCGCGGCCTGGGCGGCATGGTGCGCTCCACCTGGGACGAAGTGAACGAGCTGATTGCCGCGTCCAACATCTACACCATCAAGCAGCACGGCGCCGACCGCATCATTGGCTTTTCGCCGATTCCGGCGATGTCGATGGTCAGCTACGCCGCCGGTTCCCGCTACATGTCGCTGATCGGCGGCGTGTGCATGAGCTTTTACGACTGGTACTGCGACCTGCCCCCCAGCAGCCCGCAAGTCTGGGGCGAGCAGACCGACGTGCCCGAATCGGCCGACTGGTACAACTCCGGCTTCATCATTGCCTGGGGCTCGAACGTGCCGCAAACGCGCACGCCCGACGCCCACTTCTTCACCGAGGTGCGCTACAAGGGCACCAAGACGGTGGCCATCACGCCCGACTATTCGGAAGTGGCCAAGTTGTCCGACCTGTGGCTCCACCCCAAGCAGGGCACCGATGCAGCGGTGGCCATGGCCATGGGCCATGTGATCCTGAAGGACTTCTACTTTGGCGGCAACGGCCAGCCGCGCT
>JAGOCN010000046.1 GCA_017998735.1 Giesbergeria sp. | reverse complement strand
GATCTGTACCGTGCGCTCACCAGCCATCCGCTGGTCAAGATGGTGCTGTAGGATCGTTCTTTTTCCGTTTTCTGCCACTTTCAACCGCTTTCAACACCGCATGGACACCCAATTTCTGGGCTGTGTGCCCTACCTGCCCACCTGGCAAGCCATGCAGGCCTTCACTGCAGAACGCAGTGCCGATACCCCCGACCAGCTCTGGCTGTGCGAGCACCCGCCCACCTTCACGCAGGGACTGGCCGGGCGCGCCGAGCATGTGCTGGGCGCGGGCGACATTCCGGTGGTGGCCACCAACCGCGGGGGCCAGGTGACCTACCACGGCCCGGGCCAGGTGGTGGCCTACCCGCTGGTGAACTTGCAGCGCGCCGGTTTTTATGTCAAGGAATTTGTCTACCGCACCGAAGAAGCGGTGATCAGCACGCTGGCGCACTATGGCGTCACCGGCCACCGCGTGGCGGGTGCTCCGGGCATTTATGTGCGCCTGGACGACCCCGGCAGCCATGCCATGCTGGAGCAGCGGCCGCAGCAGGGCGCCAGCGGTGCCAAGGCCAGCGAGCCCGATTTCACCGGCCTGGGCAAGGTTGCCGCTTTGGGCATCAAGGTCAGCCGGCACTGCACCTACCACGGTGTGGCGCTGAACGTGGCGATGGACCTCTCGCCCTTTGACCGCATCCACCCTTGTGGTTATGCCGCCCTGCAAACCGTGGATCTTTCTACAATCGGCGTCCACACCACTTGGGAAGATGCCGCGCGCTTTCTGGGCCAGCAGCTCGCAAACCGCCTCGCGCCCTGAACCGCACCCACACCGCCATGAGCCACTCCGACGTCGTGCGTGAAGCACAAACCCAGCAGAACTACAACCCGCTGGCCAAGCAGAAGGCCGCCGCCAAGCTGTCGCGCATTCCCATCAAGGTCGAACAGGCCGAGCTGCTGAAAAAGCCCGACTGGATTCGCGTCAAGGCCGGCTCGCCAACCACGCGCTTCTACGAAATCAAGGACATCCTGCGCGAGAACAAGCTGGTGACGGTGTGCGAAGAGGCCAGCTGCCCGAACATTGGCGAATGCTTTGGCAAGGGCACGGCCACCTTCATGATCATGGGCGACAAATGCACGCGCCGCTGCCCGTTTTGCGACGTGGGCCATGGCCGGCCTGACCCGCTGGACGCGGACGAGCCGCTCAAGCTGGCGCAGACCATTGCCAAGCTCAGGCTGAAATACGTGGTCATCACCAGCGTGGACCGCGACGACCTGCGCGACGGCGGCAGCGCCCACTTTGTGGAATGCATCCGCCAGATCCGCGCACTCTCGCCCACCACGCAGATTGAAATCCTGACGCCCGACTTCCGGGGCCGCGACGACCGCGCGCTGGGCATCTTGCAGGCTGCGCCGCCGGACGTGATGAACCACAACCTGGAAACCGCGCCGCGCCTGTACAAGGAAGCGCGCCCCGGTTCCGATTACCAGTTCAGCCTGAGCCTGCTGAAGAAGTTCAAGGACCTGCACCCGAGCGTGCCGACCAAGAGCGGCATCATGGTCGGCCTGGGCGAGACCGACGAGGAAATCCTGCAGGTGATGCGCGACATGCGCGCCCATGGCATCACCATGCTGACCATTGGCCAGTACCTGGCCCCCAGCACCAGCCACCTGCCGGTGCGCCGCTATGTGCACCCGGACACCTTCAAGATGTTCGAGCAGGAGGCCTACAAGATGGGCTTTGTCCACGCCGCAGTGGGCGCCATGGTGCGCTCCAGCTACCACGCCGACGAGCAGGCGCACGCCGCCGGCGTGTGAGCCGGACCGCCGCTGGCAGGCTGCAGCAGCAAAGGCACATCAACGGCAATGCAGCCTTTCCTGGATGGCGCTGGCGCCCCTGGTTTTCAAATGAAAGCCAGGGGCGCCGTCCGTTGGGGCAACGCCTGCGCAGTGCTGCACAGGCTTGTTTGAAGAACATCCTTGCTCCGACCGGCTTGCAACCAGCCCGACTGCTTTCAGCGCCTGCTGAATTTTGCTATTGAAAGAGGAGCTGCTCGCGCAAACTGCGCCTGTGCTGGAGGCACTTTTCACCCTAAAAATACCAAGCCTGCAGCGCAGACGGCACCTGCCCTGTCCGGCGAGCCCTTCGGCCGTTCAGCCAGCCACACCCTTTTGGCAAAAAATGGGTGAAAACTGCCTCTGGCGCATGCTGGGCATGCGCCAGCAGCTCCTCTTTCGATAGCAAAATTCAGGATGCCATCAAACTGGCGGGGTCTTCTGCTTCCATCACCTGCATGGCCCATAGGCGCAGCTTGCGCGTGTCGGCGCGCAGCACCTCGCGCTTGATGGCCAGGATCTGCGCCGGGTGCATGGAAAAGCTGCGCAGCCCCAGGCCCAGCAGCAGGCGGGTCAGGGCAGCGTCGCCGGCCATCTCGCCGCACACCGACACCTCCTTGCCCTGGGCGCGCCCTTCGGCAATCACCTCGGCCACCAGGCGCAGCACGGCCGGGTGCAGCGGGTCGTACAGGTGCGCCACCGCCTCGTCTGCGCGGTCGATGGCCAGCGTGTACTGGATCAGGTCGTTGGTGCCGATCGACAAAAAGTCGAAATAGCGCAGAAAGGACCGCACCATCAGCGCGGCGGCGGGGATTTCAATCATGGCGCCCAGGCGCACCGGCCCGTAGCGCTGGCCGCTGGCCTGCAGCTCGGAGCGCGCCAGCTCCACCTGCGCCAGCGCCTGGCGGATTTCGCTGCCATGCGCGAGCATGGGAAACAGCATCTTCACCGGCCCATGGGCAGCCGAGCGCAGGATGGCGCGCAGCTGCACCCTGAACATGGCCGGGTCGGCCAGGCTCCAGCGGATGGCGCGCAGGCCCAGCGCCGGGTTGAGCTGCGTGTCCTTGTAGTTCTTGTCCAGCGGCTTGTCGGCGCCCACGTCCACCGTGCGGATGGTGACCGGCAGGCCGTGCATGCCGTCGACGGCCTGGCAGTAGGCGGCGTACTGCTCCTCCTCGTCGGGCAGATGGCCATTGCGCCCCATGAACATGAATTCGGTGCGGAACAACCCCACCCCCACCGCGCCCGTGTGCACTGCGGCAGCGGTGTCGCCGGGCTGCTCGATGTTGGCCAGCAGCTCCACGCGCTCGCCGTCCACCGTCACCGACGCCGTGTGGCGCAGCCTTGACAGGCGCTCGCGCTCCAGCTCTATCTGGCGCTGGCGAAAGCCGTATTCCGCCAGGATGATGGGCGAGGGGTCAACGATCATCACACCGGCATCGCCGTCGATCACCACCCAGTCGTCCTGGCGCACCAGCTGGCTGGCCACGCGCGCGCCCACCACCGCCGGAATGTCCATGCTGCGCGCCACGATGGCGGTGTGGCTGGTCTTGCCGCCCACGTCGGTGACAAAGCCGGCAAACACGCTTTTCTTAAACTGCAGCATGTCTGCGGGCGAGAGGTCGTGCGCCACCAGCACCAGCGGCACCTGCAGGCTGTCGTCGTCCAGCAGCAGGTCCTGCGAGGTGCGCCGGCGCGGGGTGTCGGGCGCCGGCACGGCCAGGTTGGGCACGCCCTTCATGGCGCGCAGGATGCGCTCGACCACCTGTTCGAGGTCGGCCTTGCGCTCGCGCAGGTACTCGTCCTCCATTTCGTCGAACTGGCGCGCCAGGGCTTCGAGCTGCGTCGTCAGCGCCCATTCGGCGTTGTACAGGCGCTCGGTGATCCAGTGCTTGACGCCGCTGGTCAGCGCCTCGTCCTGCAGCAGCATCAGGTGCACGTCCAGCAGCGCGGCCAGCTCGTGCGGTGCATCGGCCGGCATGTCGTCCTGCAGGCGCTGCAGTTCATCTGCCACGGTGTTGCGGCCGCGCCGCACGCGCTCGATTTCCGCGCTGCGCTGGTCGGGTTCGATGAAATAGTGCGCCACGTCCACACGGCTGGAGCCGACCAGCACCGCACGCCCGATGGCAATGCCGCGCGCCACCGCCAGTCCCGGAATCGAAAAGGTCATGGCAACGGGCTCCTGTGTCCGTGTGCTGGCCACCGGGCAGCGCAGTGCCGCACCCTCATGCGCCTTCGCCGAACTTGTCCGCAATCAGCGCCAGCAGGGCCTGCATGGCTTCGTCTTCGCGCTCGCCCTGGGTTTCCACCAGCACCTCGGCGCCCATGCCGGCGGCCAGCATCATCACGCCCATGATGCTTTTGGCGTTGATGCGGCGTCCGCTGCGCTCCATCCAGACCTCGCAGGGGAAGCTGCCGGCCAGTTTGGTGAGCTTGGCCGAAGCGCGTGCATGCAGGCCCAGCTTGTTGCAGATGACGATGGTGTTCTGGATCATGGCAGGGGCAAAGGCAGGGGCGGGGAGGAAGGAAGCGCCAGTTCGCTGGTCAGCTGCATCACGCCCTGCGTGCCCCCCACCAGGGCGCGCTCGGCCACGGCGTCCAGCGGCTCGGCGCAGTAACAGATGGCGCGCAGCAGCATCGGCAGGTTGACACCGGTAAGCAGCCGCGCGTTGCTGCCGCTGCCTTGCACCAGCTGCTGCGCCACGTTGCAGGGTGTGGCGCCCAGCACGTCGGTCAGCACCAGCGTGGGGTGGTGCACCTCGGGGCACAGCAGCAGCTGGGCGGCCGCCAGCGTGGCGTGCGGCGCGGCGTCAGGCTGCACGTCCAGCGCCAGCACATGCAGGGCACTGTCGGCCAGCACATGCAGGGCGCATTCGCGCAGCGCATGGGCCAGCGGGGCATGGGCAAGGATGAGGATGCGCGTGTTCATAAGGCAGCAAAAGGCAGGGCATTATGGCGGCGCGCAGCAGCGGCCGGCCCGGGGCTCACTGCAGCACCAGCCCGGCCCGCAGCGCATTGGCCACGTCCGGGCGCGGCTGCGCGCTGTAGGCCACGGCGTGGCAGGCCTGCAGCTGGTCGCCCTGCAGGCGTGCAAACCACACAGCGTCCATGAAGGCAGGGCCGCTGCTGCCGTCCGGCTGCAGGCCCTGGGCGCGGGTGCGCACCGACTGGGGCAACGCCAGCGCGCCGGCAGGCACAAAAGGCTGGTCTTCGGCCGCACCCGGCTGGCCGGCGGGCGCTGCGCGCAGCGCCACCAGCACGGCAGTGCGCCAGTGCGCCAGCGCGGTGCCTGCCAGCGCGGGCGGCGGCAGCACTGCGCAGGCCACCGCCACCGTGGCGCCATCGGCCGCGCAGCCGGCCATGTGCATCTGCACCGGGGCGCCCGCCAGCACAATGCTGCGCTCGATGCGCTCGGGCTTGCACGGCAGGCTGGCAGTCAGGCCCAGCGGCTCCAGCGGCACGCTGCGCCAGTTCAGGGCGGGGCTGCAGGCGGCCAGGCCCGCGCTCAGGCAGGCGGCCAGGCAGGCGCGCCACCACACACAGGAAATCCGGGTTCTGGGCATGCCCGATTATCGGCAAGCCCGGCCGCGCCCCGCACAAGGCGCTGGAACCCGTGCGGACACGGGCCGGCCGTGTGAACCATTTGCAGCCCCCTGCCTCCAAAAACACCTGCTGGCAAATGCCACTTTCGGGCCGCAGCCGGCCTTGGCCGGGCGCCTGCCGCACAATCTGGCACGCTGCAATGCCCAGGCCGTGCGCACGGGCCCAGCACTTTTCTCTGGTTTTCGGAAATGGACTGACATGCAAATCAAACACGGCGCCATGGCATTGGCACTGGCGGCACTGGTCGGGGTGGGGGCCTGGGTGGCGCTGGGCACCGGCCGCAGTGCCGCACCCGCTTCCACCTTTGTTTTGCTGGACGGCTCCAGCCACACCACGGACGCGCTGCGCGGCAAGGTCACGCTGGTGAACTTCTGGGCCACCAGCTGCACTTCCTGCGTGGCGGAAATGCCCGACCTGGTGGCCACGCACCAGAAGTACCAGGCACGCGGCTACGAGACACTGGCCGTCGCCATGGCCTACGACCCGCCCAGCTACGTGGTCAACTTTGTGGAAACGCGCAAGCTGCCGTTCAAGGTGGCCATTGACAACACCGGCGCGGTGGCCAAGGCCTGGGGCGATGTGAAGCTGACCCCCACCACCTACATCGTGGACAAGCGCGGCGCCATCGTGAAAAGCTTTGTGGGCCCGCCCGATTTTGCGCAGCTGCACCAGCTGATTGAAAAACTGCTGGCAGAAACCTGAAGCCCGGCGCAGGGCGCGCCAAGGCAAAGCAAGGAATACAAAAGGCCGATTTCTGCATGAAATCGGCCTTTTGCGCAGGTGGGCAGTGCGTCAGCAGCTCTTTTTTCAATAGCACTTTGCAGCTGCATTCCTGTCCTTGCCCCCGCTCCTGCCCGTGACCGCGGTTGTGGCTGCAGCCATCCCCACACAGCGGCCAGGCACAGGCCGCGTGCGGCCGCCGAGCGTTTACTTGGCGCGGTAGCTGTCGTGGCAGGCCTTGCAGGTCTGCGCTGCCTCGCCAAAGGCGGCCTTCAGGTTGTCCAGGTTGTTGGTTTTGGCGGCAGCGGCCAGCTGCGTGGTGGTCTTGACCATCTTGTCGGCACCTTCCTTGAACTTGGCCTGCTCGGTCCAGATGGCCGGCTTGGCCTTGGTGCGCCCGCCCTTGTCGGTGCCTGGCCCAAAGCCTGCCCAAGGCAGGTGCGCCAGCGTGGCCACGATGTCGGCGTTTTCCTGCGCCGCCTTGGCATCGAACGGCACTTTGCCATTGGCCATGGCGCCCAGGCGGCCAAAATGCTGGCCCAGCACAAAAAACGCACTTTGGCGGTACTGGATGGCGTCTTCCGTCTTCTCAAACTGGGCAAAAGCCGGAGTGGTCAGGGCAAAAGCAAAGGCAACAGCGGCGGCAGCGGTGGCCAGGGTGGCACGGATCTTCATGGGCGGTGGTTCCTTGGGGTTCACAAAAGAAAGGCGCCAGGCCTGTCACAGGCCCGGCGGGCACGCGAGTATGCCGGGCGCATGGCCCCACCGCGCAGCGCCAATGTTGAGTGTTTCACTGCTGTATCCAAAGCGGCTGCAGGGCACATGCAACACTGGGCGCCCTTTCACTGCCGCGTGCGCGCCCGAGCGCGCCACCTGCCGCCATGCACCACACCGTCCGCATCTGGGACCTTCCAACCCGCCTTTTCCATTGGAGCCTGGCCGCGGCCGTGGTGGGCTCTGTCGTCAGCGCCAAGATGGGCGGCAACGCCACGGTGTGGCACCTGCGCTGTGGCTATGCGGTGCTGGCGCTGCTGCTGTTTCGGCTGGTGTGGGGGCTGGTGGGCGGACGCTGGTCGCGTTTTTCGGCCTTTTTGTACACGCCGGCGCACCTGCTGCGCTACCTGCGCGGCACCAGCGGCCACCCGCACGACACTGTGGCGCACAGCCCGCTCGGGGCACTGTCGGTGTGGGGGCTGCTGGCCGTGCTGGCCGCGCAGGTGGGCAGCGGACTGTTCAGCGACGATGAAATTTTTGCTTCCGGGCCGCTGACGCGTTTTGTCTCCAACGACACCGTTGGCCAGGCCACCGGCTACCACACCGAAATTGGCCAGTACCTGGTGCTGGCGCTGGTGGCGCTGCACCTGCTGGCCATCGTGTTTTACACGCTGGTGAAAAAGAAGGTGCTGGTGCGCCCCATGCTGCTGGGCGACAAACTGCTGCCTGCCCCGGTGCCTGCTGCACGCGACGACACCGCCACCCGCCTGGCCGCACTGGCCGTGCTGGCGCTGTGCGCTGGTGCCGTCACCTGGCTGGTGCGGCTGGGCGGCTGACGGCCAGCACACAGCGGGCGGGCGGCAGTGCAGCGCCCGGCGCTGCACCCCTGTGGACTGCTGCCGCCTGCGCGTTGCTAAACTGCAGCCACCGATGTTTGACCCGCCTGCCGTGGACACCTTCCCTACCGTCACCCTCACCCAGCCCACCGACCCCGACGCACTGGCCACCGTGCGCGCGCTGTTTTTGGAGTATTCCCGCAGCCTGGGCGTGAACCTGGAATTCCAGGACTTTGAGCACGAGCTGGCCACCCTGCCCGGCGACTATGCCGAGCCGCGCGGCGCCATCCTGCTGGCCCAGGTGGACGGCGCTGTCGCCGGGTGCTGCGCACTGCGCCCGCTCGACAGCAGCGACTATGCCAACGCTGCCGAAATGAAGCGCCTGTACGTGCGCAAGGCGTTTCGCGGCTTTGGGTTGGGCCAGCAGCTGGCCGAGGCCACGCTGGACGCTGCGCGCCGCGCGGGCTATGCCTGCGTGCTGCTGGACACCCTGGACGACATGGAGGCGGCGCGGGCGCTGTACGCCAACCTGGGGTTTGAAGAGATACCGCCGTACTACCACAACCCCCTGCCCGGCTCGCACTACCTCAAGGTCCACATAGACTGACGGCCAGGACGCAGCACGCAAGGGCCAAAGCCACCAAACAAGGAGCGGCAGCGGCAGCGGCAGCGGCAGCGGCAGCGGCAAAATTGAGAGCCAAAACAGCCTCCAGCGCTTACTGCACCTGCGCTGGCAGCTCTTTTTTTCATAGCATGTCCACCCTGTGCTGCGCTGCCCCGCCTGCAGGCCAGGTCCGGGGATTGCAACCCGGGCAGGTCAGGCCTTTGTCTGGGCCTGGGTCAGCAGCGTCACGGCGTCGCTGACTTCGAACTGGCCCGGGGCCTCGTTGTTCAACGCCACCACGGTGCCGTCTTTGACCAGCATGGAATAGCGGTTGCTGCGCAGCCCCAGGCCCTTGCTTTGCAGGTCCAGCGTCAGGCCGGTGGCCTTGGCAAAGTCGGCATTGCCATCGGCCAGCATGCGCACCTTGCCCTGCGTGCCCTGGTCGCGCGCCCAGGCTCCCATCACAAAGGCGTCGTTCACCGCCAGGCACCAGATTTCGTCCACCCCTGCCGCCTGCAGCGCGGCTGCGTTGTCCACATAGCCAGGCACATGCTTGGCCGAGCAGGTGGGCGG
>JAGOCN010000442.1 GCA_017998735.1 Giesbergeria sp. | reverse complement strand
TGCCGGTGCGTCCAGCCCCCTGTCCTGGAACGCAGCCATCGGGGCCGACGAGCTGCAGCGCATCATGGCCGAGGTGACACGCCACAGCCACAACACGCAAACGCCGTTCGATGCCACCTGGCGCACCGGCCAGGGGCACGGCGGTGGCCGCTGGATGCGCAGCCTGGGCAAGATCGTGCGCTTCGGGGACGACGGCCAGCCCCTGCGCATGGTGGGCGTGGCCATGGACGTCACGGCGCAAACCGAGCAGGAAGAGCGCCTGCAGCGCCTGGCGCACTACGACCCGCTGACCGGGCTGCCCAACCGCGTTTTGCTGGCGCAGACCATGGAGCAGGCCATGCAGCAGGCACGCAGCAGCGGCACGCTGCTGTGCGTGGCCTACCTGGACCTGGACGGCTTCAAACCCATCAACGACCGCCTGGGCCATGGCGCAGGCGACCGGCTGCTGGTGATGGTGGCCACGCGGCTGCGCCATGCGCTGCGGGCCGTGGACTGCGTGGCCCGCCTGGGCGGTGACGAGTTCGTGCTGCTGCTGCCGGCCATGGCGCACGCGGACGAGTGCGAGCGCATGCTGCAGCGCGTGATGGAAAGCATTTCCGCCCCCTACCTGCTGGAGCCCGAACGGGTGAGCGTGACCGCCAGCATCGGCTACACCCTGTACCCCCAGGACAGCTCGGACGCGGACACGCTGCTGCGCCACACCGACCAGGCCATGTACGCCGCCAAGCAGGCCGGGCGCAACCGCTTTCACCAGTTCGACTCCGCCCAGGAGCGCGCCAGCCAGCAGGTGCGCGCGCAACTGGTGCAGCTCAAGGGCGCGCTGGCCGCAGACCAGTTCGTGCTGTACCTGCAGCCCAAGGTGGACATGCGCCTGGGCCGGGTGGTGGGGGCCGAGGCGCTGGTGCGCTGGCAGCACCCCGAGCGCGGCCTGCTGTCGCCCGCAGCCTTTTTGTCGCTGCTGCAGAACACCGAGCTGGAGCTGGGCTTTGATGCCTGGGTGGTGGAAAGCGCGCTGGGCATGGTGCGCACGCTGCTGGCGCGGGGGCTGGAGATTCCGGTCAGCATCAACATAGCGGCGCCGCACCTGCAGCAGCCCGGTTTTTCGGACTGGATGGCAGCGCAGCTGGCCCGCCACCACGATATTTCGCCAGCGCTGCTGGAGATGGAAATCACCGAAACCGCCGCCCTGTACAACCTGCACCAAGTGGCCAGCACGCTGGGGGCCCTGCAGAAAATGGGCATCCGGACTTCGCTGGACGACTTTGGCACCGGTTATTCGTCGCTGACCTACCTGCGCCGGCTGCCGCTGCACACGCTCAAGATCGACCAGAGCTTTGTGCAGGGCATGCTGGGCGACAGCGGCGACCTGGCCATCGTGCAGGGCGTGATCGGGCTGGCGCGCTCGTTTGGCTACACGGTCATTGCCGAAGGCGTGGAAACGGTGGAACAGGGAGAAAAACTGCTGCAGCTGGGCTGCACGCTGGCCCAGGGCTACTGCGTGGCGCGCCCCATGCCGCTGGAAGCGTTCACCGACTGGGCAGCCACCTGGCAGGCGCCCAGTGCATGGCGCAGCCAGAAATTGCCTGTGCTTTTGCCTGTGCCTGCGTCTTCATCCGTGCCTGCGACTGCGACTGGGCCTGTGCCTGCACCGGCCCTGCATGGCACGGCGCAGTACCTGCCGGATGTGCAGCCGCCCGGCGGGCACTGAGGCGCCAACGCGCTGGCCTGCTGCGGCGCTGGCCGCTACCCGCTGCCCGCTGTCCGCTGCCTGCTGCCTGCGCTTTGGCACAACAGGGCTCATTTAAAGCAGAAAGTGCCTCCAGCCCAAGCGCAGCCTGCGCCAGCAGCTATTATTTCAATAGCAAAAAACAATGCAGGTACAAAAAAAGGCTGGCGCGCACCCTGAAATGCACGCCAACCGCTGGGGATGGTAAACAACCGGCTTCAGCAGCCCGGACCATTCCAGGCCCTGTCAGTTCCTGGCCGGTGCCCTGCGTTTCACTGGGCCATCAGGGCCTGGACCTGCTGCAGCGCGGTCGGGTCTTCCATGGAAGTCAGATCGCCAGTGTCGCGCTTTTCGGCCACGGCCTGCAGGGCGCGGCGCAGCAGCTTGCCGCTGCGCGTCTTGGGCAGCGTCGAGACAAAGTGCACGCGTGAAGGGCGCGCCACGGCGCCCAGGTGGCCATCGACCATTTTCATGATCTCGGCTTCCAGCTTTGCACGGGCGGCGTCGTCGTTCAGCACGGCCGCATCGCGCGGCACGGCAAACGCCATCGCCACCTGGCCCTTGAGGCCATCGGCCACGCCCACCACGGCCACTTCGGCAATGCCGTTGTGCGACGAAATCGACTCTTCGATCTCGCGCGTGCCCAGGCGGTGGCCGGCCACGTTGATCACGTCGTCGGTGCGGCCCAGGATGAAGTAATAACCGTCCGCATCGCGGATGCCCCAGTCAAAAGTGCTGTACACCTGCCGGCCCGGAATGCTGCTCCAGTAGGTGCTGACAAAACGGTCATCGTCGCGCCAGACGGTTTGCAGGCAGCCGGGCGGCAGCGGGCCTTCGATGGCGACTACGCCCTTCTGGTTTGGCTCGGTCAGCTCTTCGCCGGTGCCTTCGTCGATCAGTTTCACGTTGTAGCCATAGACCGCCTTGCCGGGGCTGCCAAAGCGGGTTGTTTGCTGCTCCACGCCGTTGGCCAGCGTCAGGATCGGCCAGCCGGTTTCGGTCTGCCAGTAGTTGTCGATGATCGGCACCTGCAGCGCGTCGCTGATCCAGCG
>JAGOCN010000440.1 GCA_017998735.1 Giesbergeria sp. | reverse complement strand
GACCTATGCGCAGGAACGCGTGGTGGACCTGAAGCAGCGCGGCTATGCGCAGGCCGGCCTGTACGACCCGGCCGGCGTGGGCGGCACGCATGTCATGTACGTGCTGCACCACGCCGACCAGCCGGGGCTGTACAGCGGCCTGCCCGCTGCGCCCGCCATCAGCCCTCTGGTGGGCCTGTGGAAAGGCGTGGCCAAGCCGCTGGCGATGGCGGCGCTGGGCGCGGCCGCAGTCGGCAGCCTGTTCCACTACATCACCAAAGGCCCGAACGACGTGTCCATGGCGCTGGAAGATGAAATGGAGCGCAAGGACCGACAGGCCGAGGCCTATGCCGAAGCTTCTGCGCGCGCAAACCAAGACAGGGAGACCATGCCATGAGACGCAACCCCCGCGACCTGCAGCGCTACACCGCGCCCGAACGCGCCAACCACTGGATTGTGGGCATCTGCTTCATCCTGCTGGCGCTTTCGGGCCTGGCATTCTTTCACCCGGCGTTCTACCCGCTGACGCAGCTCTTTGGCGGCGGACCGTGGACGCGCATCCTGCACCCGTACATCGGGGTGGTGATGGCGCTGTTCTTCATTGCCATGGTGCTGCGCTTCTGGCGTCTGAACCTGATCGAGCAGCGCGACATCGAATGGCTCAAGAACGTCGACAAGATGGTGGGCGGCGACGACCACAACATGCCCGAGCAGGGCAAGTACAACGGCGGCCAGAAGGTGCTGTTCTGGAGCCTGCTGGTGTGCATGCTGCTGCTGACGGTGTCCGGCGTGCTGATGTGGCGCGCCTGGCTGCTGCTGCCGGTGGACGTGGTGCGCCTGTCCTCGGTGGTGCATGCCGTGGCCGCCGTGGGCATCATCGGCCTCATCATCCTGCACATCTACACCGCCATCTGGACGCGTGGCACCATCCGCGCAATGATGTACGGCACCGTCACCCGCGCCTGGGCCAAGCAGCACCACCGCGGCTGGTACCGCAAGGTGACCGGCGACAACGACTGAAGCTGCACCCGCTGCCCCGGACTGACTCCCTCTCCCTCTGGGAGAGGGCGGGGGTGAGGGCCAGCGGCGCAGGAAAAAGCAAAGCCCAGGCCTTGCAACAACCACCAGCCAGCCAGCCAGCCAGCCAAAAGCACACCAACACCGCCGGCACCCTCCTCTGGGCCTGCCGGCGTTCACTTTTTTGGGGAACCACCACCATGCAACGCATTCTTCAGCCCGGCGAAATCGAAAGCCTGGACCGTGTCCATTTTCCGCGCACCGTGCTGCCCGCCCCCGCCAGCCTGTTTGCCGAGCGCGCTGCCCGCGTGCGCCAGCTGGCGGACGGCAACCCGATTGCCGACTACCTGCAGTTCATCGCCAGAATCATCGACGCCCAGCACGCCGCCGTGGCCGCCCTTCCCGCCACGCCGCTCGACAGCGCCCTGGTGGCGCGGGCGCAGCAGCACTCCATGCCGCTGATGCCAGCGCTGGAACACATTGACCCGGCCTGGCAGGGCGTGCTGGACGCCATGCTGGACACCCTGGGCGCGCAGGACGGCCTGCCCGAGGCACTGCAGCCGCTGATTGCCACCCTGCGTGAACTGGACACCAGCGAGCGCGACGCCATTGCCCGCCGGCTGCTGCAAAAGGAAGGCGCTGCGCGCGACATCGGCCTGTCGCCCTTTGTCATGGCCGCGCTGCAGGTGACGTTTGCGCAGCGCGCCAGCCAGCTGGACGAGCGCGATGTGCCCTACACCGAACCCGCCACCATCTGCCCGGTGTGCGCCAGCGAACCGGTCGCCAGCGTGCTGCGCATTGGCGGCCAGATGGCGGGCCACCGCTACCTGCACTGCGGCACCTGCTGCACCGAGTGGCAGATGGTGCGCGTCAAGTGCTCGCACTGCGAATCGACCAAGGACGTGCGCTACCAGGGCATCGAGGGCGGCAAGGACGTGGTGCTGGCGGAAACCTGCGAGGTGTGCGGCACCTATCGCAAGGTGGTGAACCAGGAAAAAGACCCGATGGCCGAACCCCTGGCCGACGACCTGGCCTCCCTCATGCTGGACCTGCTGATGGGCGATACGCAGTTCCAGCGCGCAAGCCCGAACCCACTGCTGTACGTGGCGGTGGCCGAGGAAACCGACGGTGCCAGCGCACCGGACAGCGCGCTGGCATGAGCGCAGGCGCCACTGCACCCGACCGGCCTACAGTTGCCGCACACGGCACGGCGCTGCCGTCGGTGGACAAGGTGCTGCAGCACTCTGCGCTGCAAGACCTGCAAATGGCGCATGGAACCACCGCTTGCACGCAGGCGATCCGCGATGTGCTGGCCGGGCTGCGCGGTGCGCTGCGGGCCGAAGGTGCGGATTTTGATACCGCGCGCCTGGAACCGGACACCATCGTTCAGGCGGTGCAGGCCGTGCTGGCGCAGCGCTTTGCACCCCGGCTGCGCACGGTGTTCAACCTGAGCGGCACGGTGCTGCACACCAACCTGGGACGCGCTCTGCTGCCGCCCGAAGCGATTGCATCGGTGGTGCAGGCCATGGCCGCGCCAGTGAACCTGGAATACGACCTGGCCACCGGCGGGCGCGGCGACCGCGACGATCTGGTGGAAGCGCTGCTGTGCGAACTGACCGGCGCCGAAGCCGCCACCGTAGTGAACAACAATGCAGCCGCCGTGCTGCTGGCACTGGGCAGCCTGGCGGCGGGCAAGGAAGTGATTGTTTCGCGTGGTGAGCTGGTGGAAATTGGCGGCGCCTTTCGCATCCCGGACATCATGGCGCGCGCCGGTGCCAAGCTGGG
>JAGOCN010000441.1 GCA_017998735.1 Giesbergeria sp. | reverse complement strand
ATGTCTGCGACTACGCCAGCGTCAATCCGCAGCGCCCGTTTCTGCTCACCAGCGCCGGCCAGCACGGCACGCTGCTGACCGACATTGCACTGCGCTTTGACACCGGCACGCGCCGCCTGGTGCACAAAAGCGCACGCAATGTGGTGGTGCACGCTGCCAATGCCTCTGCAAATCAGGGCAGCACGGCCAATGCCGCAGCGCCGCCCGGTGCGCAGCTGTACCCGGTGTTTGCGCCCGACGCCCGGCTGCTGGACTTGATCGCGCCTTACCAGGCAGCCGCCGCACCGCTGGCGCAGCGGCCGGTGGGGCAGATGGCCGGCAACGCCACCCGCCGCGAGGCCGCGTCGGGCGAAAGCACCCTGGGCAACCTGATTGCCGATGCGCAGTGGTGGGCCACCCGCGCACCCGAGAACGGCGGCGCCGAACTGTCGTTCATGCACGCCGGCGGCATCCGCGCCGACCTGGCGCCCGACGGGCAGGGGCTGGTGCGCTACGGCCAGCTGTTTGCAGTGCAGCCCTTTGGCAACAACCTGGTGGTGCAGACGCTCACCGGCGCGCAAATCCGTGCGCTGCTGGAGCAGCAGTTCGACCGCGCCACCAGCGCTTCGGAGCGCACCCGCGTGCTGTCGGTGTCGCAGGGTTTCAGCTACCGCTATGACCTGTCGCAGCCCCCGGGCGCGCGAACCAGCGAGGTGCTGCTGCACGGCGAACCGCTGCAGGACGGGCGCGGCTACCGGGTGGCTGTCAGCAGCTTTCTGGCCGGTGGCGGCAGCGGCTACCCGGTGCTGGCGCAGGGCCGCGACATGCTCGGCGGCGTGCTGGACCTGGAGGCGCTGGAGGCGTATTTCCGCAGCGCCAGCCCGGTGGCCGTGCCCGCCACCGACCGCATCGCCCGCACTGCCAGAACCGGCGGGGCCGCGCAGCCCTGATCCTGGCGAGTGAAAGGCTGCACGGTGGTGCCTGGGTGTGCTGGCGTTTGGCTGTCCCTTTTAGGCAGGGAAGGGCAGGTGTTGTGCGGTTTTGCGGCTTTGTAGCTCTGCACGCGGCAGTCTTCAGGAAAACCCCCGCAATGGTGCCATCTCTGCTATTGAATCAATAGCTGCTGGCGCAGGCTCCGCCTGGGCTGGAGGCCAAAAACACTCAAAAAAAGTTTTGAAGGGTCTGAAGTGGCCTGAAGTGGCCTGAAGTGGCCCCAGAAGTGGCAATGCAGACGCCATCCCCCCTGGCCCGCTGCGCGCCGCAGTTCAGCGCCGCACTTCGTCCACCAGCGCACGGAATTCGTCGATGTGCTCAAAGCTGCGGTACACGCTGGCATAGCGGATGTAGGCCACCTTGTCGAGCTTTTGCAGCTCGGCCATCACCAGTTCGCCAATGCTGCTGGAGGCGATTTCGCGCACCCCCAGGCCCAGCAGGGTTTCCTCGGTGCGCTCGATGGCCGCGTCCATCTGCGCGGTGCTGACCGGGCGTTTGCGCAGCGCGATGCGAAACGACCCCAGCAGCTTGCTGCGCAGGTACTCGGTGCGCCGGCCGTCCTTCTTCACCACCACCGGAAAATGCACCTCCGGGCGCTCGTAGGTGGTGAAGCGCTTTTCGCAGGCGGCGCACTGGCGGCGCCTGCGAATGAACACCCCGTCCTCGGCCACCCGCGTTTCCACCACCTGCGTGTCCGGGTGGCTGCAGAAGGGGCATTTCATAGCGGGGCGGCAGCAGGGCCGGGCAGGCGGTCAGCCGTAGACCGGAAAACGCGCCGTCAGGGCGTTGACCTTGGCGCGCACGGCGGCAATGTGGGCTTCGTCACGCGGGTTGTCCAGCACGTCGGCCAGCAGGTGGGCGGTCAGGCGCGCTTCCTCGTCCTTGAAGCCGCGCGTGGTCATGGCGGGCGTGCCAATGCGGATGCCGCTGGTCACCATCGGCTTTTCCGGGTCGTTGGGAATGGCGTTCTTGTTGATGGTCATGTGGGCGGCGCCCAGCACGGCTTCGGCTTCCTTGCCGGTGATGCCCTTGGCGCGCAGGTCCACCAGCATGACGTGGCTTTCGGTGCGGCCGCTGACGATGCGCAGGCCGCGCTCGGTCAGCGTCTCGGCCATGGTTTGCGCGTTTTTCAGCACCTGCTGCTGGTAGGCCTTGAAGTCGGGCTGCAGTGCTTCCTTGAAAGCCACCGCCTTGGCGGCAATCACATGCATCAGCGGGCCGCCCTGCAGGCCGGGGAAAACGGCGCTGTTGATGGCCTTTTCGTGCTCGGCCTTCATCAGAATGATGCCGCCGCGCGGGCCGCGCAGGCTCTTGTGCGTGGTGGACGTGACCACATCGGCATGCGGCACCGGGCTGGGGTAGACGCCGGCGGCAATCAGGCCGGCGTAGTGCGCCATGTCCACCATGAAAATCGCGCCCACGTCCTTGGCCACCTTGGCAAAGCGCGCAAAGTCGATCTGCAGGCTGTAGGCCGACGCTCCGGCAATGATCAGCTTGGGGCGGCTTTCGTGCGCCTTGCGCTCCATGGCGTCGTAGTCGATCTCTTCCTTGTCGTTCAAACCGTAGCTGACGACGTTGAACCATTTGCCGCTCATGTTCAGCGGCATGCCGTGCGTCAGGTGGCCGCCTTCGGCCAGGCTCATGCCCATGATGGTCTCGCCCGGCTTCAGAAAGGCCAGAAACACGGCCTGGTTGGCCGAGGCGCCGCAGTGCGGCTGCACGTTGGCGCAATCGGCACCAAAGATCCGCTTGGCGCGGTCAATGGCCAGCTGCTCGGCAATGTCCACGTACTCGCAGCCACCGTAGTAG
>JAGOCN010000439.1 GCA_017998735.1 Giesbergeria sp. | reverse complement strand
GAGGTGGCGCCGCCCCCTGCCCCCGGCAGCCACGACGGCACCGGCGGCATCAAGGGCCAGCGCCCGAGCAAGAAGGACAAGCTGCGCGCCGCGCAGGCGGCGGCAGAGGCAGCGGCCGCAGCGGCCAACCCGCCCAATGCCAGCGGCCCATCTGGCAAGGACGCGGACAGCCATTGATGCGCTGCAGGTGCCGTGGCCTTTGAGCTGCGGCACCAGACACCTGAGCGCAACAGCGAAACAACGCAATAGCGTAGTGGCCACCCCTGCCAGCGCGCACGGGCACTTTCAGCAGCAGGCGCCAGCCAGCGCATTCTTGCCCCGGCCGGCCTGGCACCCTTTGACAAGAAAAGCTGGATTTTGCTATTGAAAGAAGAGCTGCTGGCGCAGGCTCCATATGCGCTGAAGGCACTTTTTGCCATCAATCCAGGCTCTGCAGCTAAAGCGCTGCTAGCACGGTGTCTAGCCGCCCAGCCAGCAACCGCGCCGGCGCACGTCAGAAACTGCCAAACACCGTTCCCAGCGCAATCACCGCCACCAGCGCGCCCACCGGAATCACCACCGACACCATGAAAATGTCGAAGTACGACTGCTTGTGGGTCAGCTTGCAGATGCTCAGCAAGGTGATCACCGCGCCGTTGTGCGGCAGCGAATCGAAGCTGCCCGAGGCCATCACCGCCACCCGGTGCAGCAGTTCGGGGCTGATGCCGCTGGCGTTGGCCAGCGCCAGGTAGTGGTCGCCCAGCGTGCTCAGGGCAATGCCCATGCCGCCGGAAGCAGAGCCGGTGATGCCGGCCAGCGCGCCCACCGCCACGCCTTCAGACACCAGCGGGTTGTCGGACACGCCCAGCACGGCATTGCGCACCACCAGAAACGCCGGCAGCGAAGCGATGACGTTGCCATACCCCACTTCGGACGCGGTGTTGAAGATCGGCAGCAGCGAACCCAGAGTGCCGGTGTTGACCGACTCCATCAGGTTCTGCCAGCGCCGCCAGTGGGCCACGATGATGAACGCAATGGCCAGCACCAGCGCCACGATGATCGACCACAGCCCGGCCACGGCCGACAGCTGGGTGGCGCCAAACTTGGGTTCGGCCAGCTGCGCAAAACTGCTGCGGGGAAACACCCCGTAGGTGAACAGCGCGTTGAAGCCGATCACCAGCAGGATCGGCAGCACGGCAATGAAGAACGACGGGCTGCTTTGCGCCTGTGCCTGCTCCTTTGCATCCGCCTGCGCCACCTGGTTGCCCGGTGCTGCATCGTCATGGCTGCCATAACCTTCACCGCCAGCCATGGCCCGCCGGGCGCGGTTTTGCAGCCACAGCACGCCGCCCACCAGCATGACCAGGCCGCCGATGGTGCCCAGGCCTGGCGCGGCAAAGGCGTTGGTGCCAAAAAACGGCGCCGGGATGGCGTTCTGGATGGCCGGCGTGCCCGGCAGCGCCGTCATGGTGAAGGTGAACGAACCCAGCGCAATGGCGCCCGGAATGAAGCGCTTGGGCATGCCGACTTCGCGGAACAGCGCCGTGCCGATGGGGTAGACGGCAAATGCCACCACAAACAGCGACACACCGCCATAGGTCAGCAAAGCGCAGGACAGCACGATGGCCAGAATGGCGCGCTGCCTGCCCACCTTGCCCACGGTCCAGTGCGCAATGCTGCGCGCCGAGCCCGAGTCGTCCATCAGCTTGCCAAAGATGGCGCCCAGCAGAAACAGCGGAAAGAATTTGGTGAGGTAACTGCCCAGCTCTTTCATGAAAATCTGGGTGTAGGTGGGCAGCAGGCTGTCAAAGCCCCCGCCAAAAACCACCGCCAGCAATGCCATGAGCGGCGCCAGCACCAGCACATTGATGCCCCGGTAGGCGAAGTACATCAACAAAAGCAACGAAAGAACAATACCGGCGGTTCCAAGCATGGGGCGAAGGGCACTTTCTGGCCTCTCTGAAGCCGGGAGTCAAATGGCAAAAGCGAATGGAAACGCCTTGAGCGGACACCGGGCAGGAGCACGTTCCGAACCGGGCCGGACAGGCACGAAACGTATTGAGGCGGCAGGCCAGTGGCCAGTGCAGTCAGTGCAGGCGGTATTGCGCGCCGATCAGATTACAAGCAAAAAGCGCCTCCAGCCCATACGCAGCATGCGCTAGCAGCTACTTTTTCAATAGCAGCATGGCGCTTTGCAGGGGCTGTAGCCCGCCCGGCCATCGGGCGCCTCGGCAATGCGCGGCTTCAGTCGCCGGCGTAGGGCGCGGCTGTAGGGCGCGCTGCGCCTTCGCTGTCGCCTTCTTCCGCGCCGTCCTTGGCCGGCGGTGCCTTGCGCTGGCCGTGGCAGGCCAGGATCTCGATGTAGAACTGCGTGCCTCCGTCCTTGACCAGCGCATCGATCAGGTCGATCAGCTCGCCCACGCGGGCGGGCTGGGCTTCGGCTTCGGTGGCGCCAAAGCGGCAGTTGAAGTCCCAGTAGTCCACGCCCTTGGGCAAGGCGCGGCCGCGTTCGCGCTTGAGGTACTTGCGGATTTCGTGCTTGGTGGCCTCCAGCACGCGGTCGGGGTGCTTGCCTTCGGGGTGCAGCTGGAATGTTTTTTTCATGGGAAAAGGGTCCTTCAAAGGGTGATTCAACCGCCCGGAATGGACGCGCTTGCAGGGGCGTGATGATAAGGCGCAGCACCTGGCCACTGTGGGGCAGCCGTTATCCTGCAGAGCGCAGGCCCTGGCGTGCATTGCATTGCCTTGCATTGCACCGCTGCCGCCTTTCCTTCTTTTTCTTTTATTTTCCTTTCCCGTTTCC
>JAGOCN010000438.1 GCA_017998735.1 Giesbergeria sp. | reverse complement strand
CCAAGGCAAGCGCGCCCATCGCGTAGTTGGCGGCCAGGTCGTAGCCGTTTTTGCCGCCGTTGGTCTGCTCGTGCATTACGGCAGCGCCTTCCACCGTCAGGCCGCCAAAGCTGGGGGTGCGGTAGGCGATCTTGTTGCCGGTGCCGGTCTTGAGGTTGTTCGGGCGGTCCTGCGTGACGGTGCCCGCGCCCAGCCACACCGGGTCCAGGTACAGCGCATCGGACGAGCTGCCGGTGTCGTGGTTGTGCAGGCCGACATAGTCGGCGGTGGCGTAGTACGACTCGGGGAAGAAGTTGCCCAGGCGCAGCATGCCGAAGTTGCCCGACAGGTTCAGTTCGCTCTGGCGACCAAAAAAGGTGCTGGCCGAAGCGCCGGTGTCCGACGCAAAGCCGCTTTCCAGCACGAAGCCGGCCTTCAGGCCGCCGCCCAGGTCTTCCACGCCGCGGAAACCAAAGCGCGACGAGTTGTTGAACATGCCGGTGGTGGTGTCGTTACCGGTCTTCTGGCGCTCAACAGTGGTGTTGACACGGCCATACAGCGTGACGCTGCTCTGCGCCAGAACGGCGCTGCTGCCTGCAACAGCCAGCAGGGCCAGCAACAAACGACTTGGGTTCTTCATGGGAGGTTCTTGAAAGGGGTTTTTGCTTGATGGGGTGCAGACGCTGCAGTCTTTGAAAAACACGGTGCAAAGGACGCGCTGCTGGCTGGGATTTTAAGGTCGGTGCTGTTACAAAGTGCCGCTTTGGCGGCCCTGAATCTTGCGTGTGATGCTTTGCCACCACATCCAGCCCGCAAGCCAACCCTGCCTGCACCGCCGCCCGCCCTGCGCCGGCTGCAGAACGGGCCAGGGGCTGCGCACCGTGCCTTGCATGGCCTCGCTGCAGGTTGCCCGACCGCACGGACCTGGCTGCACCGCAAGCACAGGGTGAGTGCAGCGCCCGCAAGCGCGCACCCGCCTCCAGAAACATAAAAGGCCTTCAGAAAACCGCTAGAAAGTCACCAGAAATTCACCAGAAAGCGAAAAAATCTTTTTTATGCCAGTCCGGCAAAAGCCGGTTTTTGCTTACCACAGCTGACGCGAGGCTTGCATGGGGCTTACCTTCACCGCATTAACCCGGATGAAAAATTTCTTCTGATGAAATCTTTCGCTGTTTCTGCCGGCAGAGGGTCTTTCAAAAGCCGCCAGGGCGACATTTTCCGCAACAAAAACCCCGTTTTTTGCTGCGCTGCAACGTAAGCAGTGGGTCAGTGCGCCTGCCCAGAATCAAAAACATGCTGGGCAGCGTGCTGCTCCGCATTGCGTTTTTGCACCCATCTGAGAGGAGACACACCCATGAGCGACCCCATCGTCGACAAAATACTAAGACACCCGAAATACCAGGAATTGCAGTCCAAGCGCAACCGCCTGGCCATCATCCTGACCATCCTGATGCTGGTCGTGTACTACGGCTACATCGCATTGATTGCCTTTGACAAGGAATTCCTGGCGCAACCTATAGGCTCCGGCGTGACCACGCTGGGCATTCCCATCGGCTTTGGCGTGATTGTCTTTACCGTGCTGATCACCGGCATTTACGTGCGCCGCGCCAATGGCGAGTTCGACACGCTCACCAAAGAAATTTTGAAGGACGCATCCAAATGAACGCAGTGCAAAAACACGCTGGCAGCGCGCTTGCGCTGCTGCTCCTGCTGGCTGCGGCGGGCGCAGCCCAGGCAGCCGGTGGCGACCTGGGCACCGCCGCCAAGCAGGCCACCAACTGGACGGCCATTGGCATGTTTGGTGTCTTCGTTGCCGGCACGCTCTGGATCACCAAGTGGGCGGCGTCCCAGACCAAGTCGGCGTCCGACTTCTACACCGCCGGCGGCGGCATCACGGGCTTTCAAAACGGCCTGGCCATTGCCGGCGACTACATGTCGGCAGCGTCCTTCCTGGGCATTTCTGCCGCTGTGATGGCCTCGGGCTATGACGGCCTGATCTACTCGATCGGCTTTCTGGTCGGCTGGCCTTTGATCACGTTCCTGATGGCCGAGCGGCTGCGCAACCTGGGCAAGTTCACCTTTGCCGACGTGGCCGGCTACCGCTTTCAGCAAGGCCCGATCCGCGCGTTTGCGGCATCGGGCACGCTGGTGGTGGTGGCTTTCTACCTGATCGCGCAAATGGTCGGTGCCGGCCAGCTCATCAAGCTGTTGTTTGGCCTGGAGTACTGGATGGCGGTGGTCATCGTCGGCGCGCTGATGATGGTCTATGTGCTGTTTGGCGGCATGACGGCCACCACCTGGGTGCAAATCATCAAGGCAGTGCTGCTGCTCGCCGGCGTGACCTTCATGGCTTTCATGGTGCTGTCCAATTTCGGCTTCAGCCCCGAGGCGCTGTTTGCCAAGGGTGTGGAAGTGCGCACCCAGATTGCCGCCAATACCGGCATGTCGGCCGAAGAGGCCGCCAAGAAAGGCTTGGGCATCATGGGCCCAGGGGGTTTTATCAAGGACCCGATCTCTGCCATCTCCTTTGGTATGGCGCTGATGTTCGGTACCGCAGGGCTCCCGCACATCCTGATGCGCTTCTTCACGGTGCCTGACGCCAAGGAAGCACGCAAGTCGGTGCTGTGGGCCACCACCTGGATTGGCTACTTCTATGTGCTGATCTTCATCATCGGTTTTGGCGCCATCACCATGGTGTTGACCAACCCCGAGTTCGCCGACACTGCCAAGGGCGTGATCCACGGCGGCGCAGGCACGGCCAACATGGCTGCGGTGCTGGTGGCCAAGGCAGTGGGTGGCAACG
>JAGOCN010000045.1:6393-8932 GCA_017998735.1 Giesbergeria sp. | reverse complement strand
TGGGCGTTTGCACCCGGCCCACGGTGGTCAGAAAGAAGCCGCCGCCCTGCGAGTTGAACGCCGTCATGGCGCGCGTGCCGTTGATGCCGACCAGCCAGTCGGCTTCCGAGCGGCTGCGCGCCGCGTCCGCCAGACCCTGCATCTGTGCGTTGCTGCGCAGCTTGTTGAAACCGTCACGGATGGCCTGCGGCGTCATGGACTGCAGCCACAGGCGCTGCACCGGCTTGCCCAGCGGCTTGGCGCCGCCGGCGTACTGCTCGATCAGGCGGAAGATCAGCTCGCCCTCGCGCCCGGCGTCGCAGGCGTTGATCAGCTCGGTCACGTCCTTGCGCCTGGCCAGCTTGACGACCGCGTTCAGGCGCGACTTGGTCTTGTCCACGGGCTTCAAATCAAAGCGCGGCGGAATCACCGGCAGGTTGGCAAAGCTCCATTTGCCGCGCTTCACGTCGAATTCTTCGGGCGCCTGAATCTCGACCAGGTGGCCGACCGCGCTGGTGACCACATAGCGCTCGCTCTCAAAATGGTCGTCGTGCTTGTCGAACTTGCCCGCCACGGGCGTGAGGGCGCGCACGATGTCCTGCGCCACCGAGGGCTTTTCTGCAATTACCAATGTCTTTGTCATGTGTGGGGTCTCGCCATGCTGGCCATGTCCCGGAGAGACGCTCCGGGCGCTTCTACAATCTGGGCTTCCTTTGCGCGTGCACGCGCACGCACACGGGTGCTTATTTAAGTTAACAGAGTTTTGCCATGCCCCGCCCCGCCCCCCGCGCCGCTGCCACCGGCCGCCGCCTCCAGATTCGCCGCTCGGGCGTGCATGGCAAAGGCGTTTTTGCCGTGCAGGATATCGCCGAGGGCGAGGTGCTGATCGAGTACGTCGGCGAGGTCATCAGCTGGCAGGAAGCGCAAGACCGCCACCCGCACGACCCGCTGCAACCCAACCACACGTTCTACTTTCACGTGGACGAAGACCGGGTGATCGACGCCAACTTTGGCGGCAACTCCTCGCGCTGGATCAACCACTCCTGTAATCCCAACTGTTTTGCCGACGAGCGCGGCGGGCGCATCTTCATCACCGCGCTCTGCAACATTGCCGCCGGCGAAGAACTGAACTACGACTACGGCCTGGTGCTGGACGAGCGCCACACGGCCAAGGTGAAGGCCGAGTACCCCTGCTGGTGCGGCGCGGAAAACTGCCGGGGCACGCTGCTGGCGCCCAAGCGCGGCCCGGCCGCGCCGGCGCCGCTGCGCGGCAAGAAAGAGAACAAGAACGAGAGCGGCAACCAGCCCAGGCCTGAACCTGAATCCAAGCCCCGGCCCCGCCCCAAAAGCACCAAGGCGAGCACCGCATGAACCCGCCCGCCCAGCGCTCCGCGCCCCATTGGCGCTGGCCGGCCGAAGCCATCTGGGAAGCGGTGGCGCCGCAGCTGCCGGGCTTCAGCGTCGAGGTGCTGCAGAGCACCGACTCCACCAACACCGAACTGATGCGCCGCGCGCGTGCCGGCTGCTGCGAACCTGTGTTGCTGGTGGCCGAGCGCCAGACCGCAGGGCGCGGGCGCCTGGGGCGCAGCTGGCACAGCGCCGGCCCGCAGCCGGCAGGGCAGGGCGAAGGCGCCGGCCTGCCCGCGCTGACGTTTTCTCTCGGGCTGCCGCTGGCGCCGGTCAACTGGTCCGGCCTGTCGCTGGCCGTGGGTGTGAGCGTGGCCGAGAGCCTGCAGCCGCAGCTGCCCGCACCCGGCAGCCGCACGCCGCGCATCGGCCTGAAATGGCCGAACGACCTGTGGCTGCAGGAGTGCGCAAGCACCGGCCACACCACGCACCGCAAGCTGGGCGGCATTCTGGTGGAAACCGCCAGCATGCTTGGCCTGCCTGACGGGCACGGTCACGGCCAGGGCCACGCGCATGACCACGGCTACGGCTACGGCGCTGCCGCCAGCGTCGCCCTGCGCTATGTGGTGGTGGGCGTAGGCCTGAACGTGCAGACCCCGGTGCTGGACGGCGCGGCGCTGTCGGTGCCGCCGGGCAGCCTGCAGGAACTGGTCCCTGGCGACGGGGGCGACATGGCCCTGGACGCCCTGGACGCCCCGGCGGCGCTGCTGCGCGTGGCAGCGCCATTGGTGGCCATGCTGCAGGCCTTTGAAGGCTATGGCTTTGAGCCGATGCAGCCGCGCTTTGACCGGCGCGATGTGCTGCGCGGCTGCACTGTGCTGCTGAGCGATGGCACCAGCGGCGTGGCGCACGGGGTGGGCGCCGATGGCGCATTGATGGTGTGGACTGCCGCCGGCATGCAGGCGGTCACCAGTTCCGACATCAGCGTGCGCCCGGCCGGCCGCGTGCCCGCTGCGCCATGACAACGGGAGGACTAGGCCGATGCTGAGATGGCTGGTGCTGGTGTTGTTGCTGGCCAATGCGGGCTACCTGGCGTGGTCGCAGCAGTGGCTGGCCGGGCTGGGCCTGGCGCCGGCCACCGAGGCCGAACCCGAGCGCCTGCAACGCCAGATCGCGCCCGAGGCGCTGCGCATCCTGCCGGGGCAGGGCGGCC
>JAGOCN010000045.1:0-6293 GCA_017998735.1 Giesbergeria sp. | reverse complement strand
CGCCGCAACCCGCCGTGGTGGTGTCCGCCGCCGGCGCCCCGGCCGACAGCGGCCGCACCACCGTGCCGGTGGCCGCCGAGCGCGGCGAATGCCTGCAGGCCGGGCCTTTTGACACCGCCGAGGCCACTGCCTGGCGCCGCGCCGCCAGCGTGCTGCCGCAGGGCAGCTGGAGCCTGGAGCGCCGCACCACGCCGGGGCGCTGGATGGTGTACCTGGGCAAGTTTGCCGATGCCGATGCGCTGGGCAAGAAGCGCGCCGAGCTGCGCGCCCGCAATGTGTCCTACGACCGCGCCGGCGTGGCGGCGCTGGAGCCGGGCCTGTCGCTGGGGCGCTTTTCCACCGAAGAAGCCGCCGACCGCGCCCTGGCCATGCTGGAGCGCAAGAACGGCGACGCGGTGCGCACCGCCCGCGTGGTGGTTGACAGGCCCGAGGTGGTCAGCTTTCAGCTGCGCCTGCCGCTGGTGGACAGCGCGCTGCGCGCACAGCTGGCCCCGCTGCGCCCGGCGCTGGCCGGCAATGCGCTGCAGTCGTGCTTTTGAAGCGCGCCCTGCGCTGGCCGGACGGAAGCGGTTGGGCCCTGGCCGGCATGCGGCCCGCCTGCAGCAAGCCCTGAGTTTGCTATTGAAACAGGAGCTGCTGGCGCAGGCTGGGTAAGCGCTGGAGCCTGTTTTGACCCTTATTTTAAAAAGCAGCGCAACAGCGCAGCAGTGCAAATGCCTGCGCTGCCCTGCCGCCCTCAGCCTTCCAGCGCCGGGTAGTCGGTGTAGCCCCTGGCGCCGCCGCCATAGAAGGTGTCGGGGTCGGGGGTGTTGAGCGGCGCGCCGCGCCGCAGGCGCTGCACCAGGTCGGGGTTGGCAATGAACGGGCGGCCAAAGGCAACGATGTCGGCATGCCCGCTTTCCACTGCGTGCTCGGCCATGGCCTTGTCGTAGGCGTTGTTCACCATCCAGGCGCCCTGGCCGCCGGCCTTGCGGTAGATGCTGCGCAATTGCCCGTAGTCGAACGGGCGCTCGGCCAGGGTGCGCTTGCCGCCGGTGGCGCCTTCGATGGTGTGCACATAGGCCAGGCCCAAAGGCCCCAGCTGCGCCAGCAAATAGTCGAACAGCTGCTGCGGGTTGTCGTCCTCGATGCCGTTGGCCGGCGTGACCGGCGAGAGGCGGATGGCAGTGCGCTCGCTGCCGATTTCGTCCACCACGCCGCGCACCACTTCCAGCATCAGGCGGGCGCGGTTCCTGATGCTGCCGCCATAGTCGTCCGTGCGCTGGTTGGCGCCGGTTTTCAGAAACTGGTCCAGCAGGTAGCCGTTGGCGCCGTGGATTTCCACGCCGTCAAAACCGCAGGCAATGGCGTTGCGCGCCGCATGGCGGAAGTCCAGCACGATGCCGGGCAGCTCGGCGGCGTCGAGCGCGCGCGGCATCGACGTTTCCACGCGCGTGGCCACGCCCTCGCGGATCAGCACCGTCTGGGTGTGCGAGCGGATGGCCGACGGCGCCACCGGCGCGGCGTTGTCCGGCTGCAGGTCGGTGTGCGAGATGCGGCCCACATGCCACAGCTGCGCCACGATGGTGCCGCCGGCCTGGTGCACGGCTTCGGTCACGCGCTTCCAGCCGTCGAGCTGCTCGGTGCTGTACAGGCCGGGCACGTCGGAGTAGCCCTGCGCCTGCGGGCTGATGGCGGTGGCCTCGGAAATCAGCAGGCCGGCGCTGGCGCGCTGCGCGTAATAGGTGGCCATCAGCGGTGTGGGGATGGCGCCCGGCGCGCGGTTGCGCGTCAGCGGCGCCATGGCAATGCGGTTGTCCAGCCGCAGGGCGCCGGCGGTGGTGGGTTGGTAGAGAAGGTGGGTCATGGAACAGGTCTTTCTTGGCTGCAATGCTGCTCTTGCAAAGCGCGGGCAGCTGGACTGCAAGGCTAACGCGCCTGCGGCGGGCGGGCGTGCAGGACGCGGGCTTACCATGTTGCCCAGGAGACACCCATGGCACAAGACGACACCGCGCGCGCACCCGATCCCGAAGAGGACGAGACCCTGCAGACCAGCCACCTGGACTTTCCGGTGGTGGGGCTGGGCGCGTCGGCCGGGGGGCTGGCGGCGCTGGAGCTGTTTCTGGAGCACATGCCATTTGACTCGGGCATGGCCTTCGTGGTGGTGCTGCACCTGGCGCCCAACCACAAAAGCAGTGCCGACGCCATTTTGCAGCGGCGCACCCGCATGCCGGTGCTGCAGGTGGAGGGCCGGGTGCCGGTGCAGGCCAACCATGTCTACATCATTCCGCCCAGCCAGGACCTGCGCATGAACGACGGCCACCTGGAGCTGCAGCTGCCCACGCGCACGCGCGGGCCGCATGTGGCGATTGACCTGTTCTTTCGCACGCTGGCGCAGGTGCATGAAATGCGTGCCGTCGGCATCGTGCTGTCGGGCACCGGCGCGGACGGGGCCGAAGGGCTCAAGCGCATCAAGGAGCGCGGCGGCGTGGCGCTGGTGCAGGCGCCGCAGGATGCGGAATTTGCCGACATGCCCAATGCCGCCATTGCCACCGGCGCGGCCGACTTCGTGCTGCCGGTGGCCGACATGCCGCAGCGCCTGCTTGCGCTGTGGGGCAATGCGCGGCGCATCTGGTTGCCCACCCTGGCCGAGAGCGGCGACCCGGTGGCGCTGCCGCCCAGCAGCGCCGACGCGCAGCGCGCCGAGCAGGCGCTGCAGGACGTGATGGCATTGCTGCGCATGCGCACCGGGCACGACTTTCGCCACTACAAGCGCGCCACCGTGCTGCGCCGCATCGAGCGGCGCCTGCAGGTGTGCGGCGTGCCCGACCTGAACGCCTACTGCACCTACCTGCGCACCTACCACCGCGAGACCGCCGCGCTGCTGCAGGACATGCTGATCAGCGTGACCAACTTCTTTCGCGACCGCGAGGCCTTTGAAACACTGGAGCGCGAGGTGCTGCCGGCGCTGTTCAAGGACCGTGCGCCGGGCGAGGCGGTGCGCGCCTGGGTGGCCGGCTGCGCTACCGGCGAGGAAGCCTACTCGGTCTCCATGCTGCTGCGCGAAGCGGCCAGCGCCTCCGGCAGCGCCGCAGCGGCGCCCATGCCCATTCAGGTGTTTGCCACCGACATTGACGAGCGTGCCCTGGCGCTGGCACGCGCCGGGCTGTATCCGCTGTCCATTGCCACCGATGTGGCGCCTACGCGCCTGGCGCAGCATTTCACCCGCGAAGACAACGGCTACCGCGTGTCCAAGGCGGTGCGCGAGCCGGTGCTGTTTGCCATGCACAACGTGCTGCGCGACCCGCCGTTCTCGCGCCTGGACCTGATCTGCTGCCGCAACCTGCTGATCTATGTCGGGCGCAAGGCGCAGGCCAGCATCCTGGAGATGTTCCGCTTTGCGCTGCGCCCCGGCGGCTACCTGTTTCTGGGCACCTCCGAGTCGCCCGATGCGGCTGGCGGCTTGTTCACCCTGGTGGACAAGAAGCACCGCCTCTACCAGGCCAACCCGCAGGGGCAGGCGGTGCGCCACCTGCCGCTGCTGGCCGCAGGTGGCGCCGAGCGCACCAGCGGCGCCAACGCCGCGTTGCTGCCGGGGCCGGTGCTGCGCGAGCCGGGCCGCGCGGACGTGGCCGACCTGCATGCGCGCGCCATTGCACTGCAGTCACCGCCCAGCCTGCTGGCCGACCACAAGCTCAACATATTGCACCTGAGCGACGGTGCCGGACGCTACCTGCAGCAAGGCAGCGGCCCGCTGAGCGCCGAACTGCTGGCGAGCATCCACCCGGCGCTGCGCATCGAGCTGCGCACGGCGCTGTTTCAGCTGGCGCAGACCGGCCAGCCGGCATGCACCCGCGGCATCCGCTTTGACCACGCCGGCAGCCAGTGCCTGACGCGCCTGCGGGTGGCGCGGGTGCCGGCCCCGCCGCCGGCCGAGCCAATGGTGCTGGTGACCTTCGAGGACAGCGAAGCGCCCGCCACCGAAGAAGCCTTGCCGCAGGACGACCTGGGCCGCCAGCTGATCACGCAGCTTGAATCCGAGGTCGGCCAGCTCAAGGACCACCTGCGCAACACGGTCGAGCATGCCGACATCTCGACCGAGGAACTCAAGGCCTCGAACGAGGAGCTGCAGGCGATCAACGAGGAACTGCGCTCGGCCACCGAGGAGCTGGAAACCAGCAAGGAAGAACTGCAGTCGATGAACGAGGAGCTGGTGACGGTCAACTACGAGCTCAAGTGCCGCGTCGAGGAAACCAGCAAGAGCAACGACGACCTGCAGAACTTCCTGGCATCGACCGACATTGCCACGCTGTTCATCGACGAGGCAATGCGCATCAAGCGCTTCACGCCGCAGGCGGCATTGCTGTTCAACCTGATTGCCAGCGACATCGACCGGCTGCTGCTGGACATCACGCACCGGCTGCAGTACGACGAACTGGAGGCGGACATCGGCGCCGTGCTGCGCGAGCTGCACACCATCGAGCGGCCGGTGCGCAGCACCGAGGGGCGCCACTACCTGGCGCGCCTGCGCCCCTACCGCACCAACGACAACAAGATTGCCGGCGCGGTGCTGGCGTTTGTCGATGTGACCGAGCTGCGCCAGGCCGAACAGCTTGTGGTTGCCGGTGAGGAGCGGCTGCGCCTGGCGGCGCTGACCACGCGCGACTACATCATCGTGGCGCTGGACGACGATGGTTTGATCACGTTCTGGAACGAAGGCGCACGGCGCGCATTCGGCTACCAGGACGCAGAGGTGCTGGGCCGGCACATCCGCCTGCTTTTCACGCCCGAGGACCGCGCCCAAGGCGTGCCCGAGGCAGAAATGCGCGGCGCACGCGAAACCGGCCGCGCCGAAGACGAGCGCTGGCACCTGCGCAAGGACGGCTCGACCTTTTACTGCAGCGGCGTGATGACGCAGTTGCGCGACAGCGAATCGACCGGTTTTGTCAAGATTGCCCGCGACCTGACCGGCAGCAAGGCGCTGGAGGCCGAACGCGAGGCGCTGCTGGAGCGCGAGCAGCAGGCGCACACCGAAGCGCGCGCCGCCAATGCGCTCAAGGACCAGTTTCTGGCGGTGATGTCGCACGAGCTGAAGCACCCGCTGAACCTGATCCAGGTCAGCGCCGAGCTGCTCTCGCACCTGCCGGAACTGCGCGGCGTGGCGCTGGCGCAGCGTGCCAGCGACAACATTCGCAGCGCCGTGCGCAGCCAGGCCAAGCTGATCGACGACCTGCTGGACCTGTCGCGCGCACGCACCGGCAAGCTGCAGCTGCGGCTGGAGACCGTGGGCGTGGAAGCGGTGGAAGCCATCGTGCACATTGCCGGCACCGACGCCATGCGCAAGGGCGTGGCGCTGGACTGGCAGTGCACGGCGCCCGAGATGCAGCTGTGGTGCGACCGGGTGCGGGTCGAGCAGATTGTCTGGAACCTGCTGAACAACGCCATCAAGTTCACGCCCGCCGGCGGCAGCGTGCGGGTGTCGCTGGCGCTGGCCGAGGGCGGCGCCTTTGCCCAGCTGTGCGTGGCCGACACCGGCATCGGCATTGCACCCGAGCACCTGGACCAGGTGTTTGGCATGTTTGCGCAGGGCAGCGCCACCTCGGTGCACCAGGGCGGGCTGGGCATCGGGCTGGCCCTGGTGCAGGAACTGAGCCTGGCGCAGGGCGGCGAAGTGGCCGTGGTGTCCAAGGGCCTGGGCCAGGGGGCCATGTTCACGGTGCGGCTGCCGCTGGCAGGCAGCAGCGCGGCGGCGGCGGCGCCCAGAGCGGCAGCGCGTCCGCTGCTGGGGCTGCGCCTGCTGCTGGTGGACGACATGGAGGACGCGCTGGGGCTGTTTGCCGTGGTGCTGGAGCACGAGGGCGCGCAGGTGGACACGGCCACCAGCGGCGCTGCGGCGCTGGAGCTGCTGGCGCACAAGCCCTACGAACTGCTGATTTCGGACATCGGCATGCCCGGCATGGACGGCTATGCGCTGCTGGCGGCACTGCGCAGGCTGCCAGGCCAGGCGCAGCTGCGCGCACGCATGCGCACCATTGCCGTGACCGGCTATGGCCGCGCCGCCGACGCCCAGCGCGCCCAGCGCGAAGGCTTTGACGCGCACATCGCCAAGCCGGTGGACTTTGAAGCGCTGAAAAAGACCATTGCCAGCTTTGGCCTGGTACCGCACATGGCAGAAATGCCGGAGAAGGATGGGGGCGCTGGAACCGGAACCGGAACCGGAACCGGAACTGGAATTGGAGCCGGAGCCGGAACTGGAACTGGAGCCGGAACTGGAACTGGAACTGGAGCCGGAACCGGAACCGGAACCGGAACCG
>JAGOCN010000437.1 GCA_017998735.1 Giesbergeria sp. | reverse complement strand
TCTTCGGTGACGCGCATCACGCCGATCTGCGCCGTGATGGCCGAGCCCGAGCGCCCGGCCACCAGGATGGCGCCCAGCAGCGGCCCCAGCTCGCGGATCAGCGAAATGCCCAGGATGTTGACGATGAACGACTCGGCGCCAAACTGGCGCAGCTGCAGGCTCATCAGGTAGGCCAGCACCACGCCGATCAGAAACCCCACCAGCGCGGTGATCGGCATGGCCGTGGCGCCCATGCTGTAGAGGTGCCCCGACATGTCGCGCCACGGGCCCCGGCGCGGCGCACGCAGCAGGCGCAGCACGTCCAGCAGCAGCTGCCCGATCAGCAGCACCAGCCCGCGTGCATGGTCCACCCCGTTCATCACCAGCGCGCCCAGGCGGCCAAACTGTTCGCCCAGGCTCCAGACCTCGGGCGGGGGCGGCGGCGTGCTGAACTGCTCGGCGCGCTCCAGCATGGCGCGCTGGCCGGGCAGTGCCTCCAGGCGCGCCGGCCAGGCGCGGCCCCAGTGGTTCCACAGCAGCTGCGCGCCGACGTGGTCCAGCCACTGCAGACCGCGCAGGTCCCAGCCCAGCGCAGCGCTGGCCGGCAGCGCGGCCAGCTGGGGGTGCAGCGCGCGCCAGTGCGCTCGCTCGCCCAGGTCGGCGGCGCCCCAGCGGCCTGCAAGCACTGCGCACGGACCTTCGGGCGTGTCGGTGCGGGCAATGCTGGGGGTGGAATCGGGCATGGAAGAAGAAAGCAAAGGCAGGGGCAATGTAAGGGAAGAAAAAAACCGGCCACGCATTTTTGCCGGTCTGGCCACCCGCTGCCGGGCAAGCAGGCATGGTAGCGGCTCGGCGCCCGCTGCGCTCAGGCGCTGCGGTGCAGGCCGAAGTTGGCTGCACAAAAAATGAACCAAATCGGCCTCCAGCGCAATGCCAGCCTTCGCAAGAAGCTATGAATTCAATAGCATCTTGCGCCTGCATGACAGCGGCCAGCCGCCCTGCTGCACACAATGGTCAGGCGCAGCGGCAGGCGCACACCGGGGTGTGCAGGCCCCGGCCCACGGCAGGCAGCACCGCAGGAAGCACGGCAGGAAGCACGGCAGGAGACAAGGCATGGACGGCAACGACACAGGCAGCAAACAGGGCAACGGTCCCACCTTCGACTTCATCGTCATCGGTGCCGGCACGGCCGGCGCGCTGCTGGCCAACCGGCTGAGCGCCGACCCGCGCCGGCGCGTGCTGCTGATCGAGGCCGGGCGCACAGACGACTACGCCTGGATCCACATCCCGGTGGGCTACCTGTACTGCATCGGCAACCCGCGCACCGACTGGCTCTACCAGACCGAGGCCGATGCCGGCCTGAACGGGCGCCGCCTGCGCTACCCGCGCGGCAAGACGCTGGGCGGCTGCAGCAGCATCAACGGCATGATCTACATGCGCGGCCAGGCACGCGACTACGACCAGTGGGCGCAGCTGACCGGCGACGACACCTGGCGCTGGGAGCATGTGCTGCCGGCCTTCAGGCAGCACGAAGACCACTGGCGGCTGGACCAGCCCGGCCAGGCCAGCGCCGCCTTTGCCCAGTTGCATGGCAACAAAAGCACCGGCGGCAGCGGCGAATGGCGCGTGGAAAAGCAGCGCCTGCGCTGGGACGTGCTGGACGCCTTTGCGCAGGCAGCGCAGCAGGCCGGCATTCCCGCCACCGACGACTTCAACAGCGGCAGCAACGAGGGCGTGGGCTACTTCGAGGTCAACCAGAAGGCCGGCTGGCGCTGGAACACCGCCAAGGCCTTTTTGCGCCCCGCCTGCAGCAGCCGCCCCAACTTCACGCTCTGGACCCAATCGCAGGCCACGCGCCTGTGCATCGACCGCCAGGCCGACGGCAGCCTGCGCTGCACCGGCGTGGAGGTGCAGACACCGCAGGGCCGGGTGACGGCGCACGCGCGCTGCGAGGTGCTGCTGAGCGCCGGCGCGGTCAATTCGCCGCAGTTGCTGCAGCTGTCGGGCATTGGCCCGGCGGCACTGCTGCAGCAGCATGGCATTGCGGTGCTGCAGGACACGCCCGGCGTCGGCGCGAACCTGCAAGACCACCTGCAGATCCGCGCCGTGTTCAAGGTGCAGGGCACGCCCACGCTCAACACGCTGGCAAGCAGCCTGTGGGGCAAGGCGCGCATCGGCATGGAATATGCGTTCAAACGCAGCGGCCCGATGAGCATGGCGCCGTCGCAGCTCGGCGCCTTCACGCGCAGCCGGCCTGGCCTGCCGTACCCGAACCTGGAGTACCACGTACAGCCGCTGTCGCTGGACGCCTTTGGCGAGCCGCTGCACAGCTTTCCTGCGTTCACCGCCAGCGTCTGCAATTTGAACCCCACCAGCCGGGGCACGGTGCAGATCCGCAGCCCGCACTTTGGCGATGCGCCGGCGATTGCGCCGCATTACCTGTCCACCGCCGAAGACCGCCAGGTGGCCGCCGACAGCCTGCGCGTCACGCGCCGCATCGTGGCGCAGCCGGCACTCGCCCCGTTCCAGCCCGAAGAATGGAAGCCGGGCGTGCAGTTCCAGAGCGACGAAGAACTTGCCCGCCTGGCGGGGGATATTGCCACCACCATCTTTCACCCGGTCGGCACCGCCAAAATGGGCCGCACGGACGACCCGCTGGCGGTGCTGGACGCACAGCTGCGCGTGCGCGGCGTGGCCGGCCTGCGCGTGGTGGACGCCAGCGCCATGCCCACCATCACCAGCGGCAACACCAATGCGCCCACGCTGATGCTGGCCGAAAAAGCCGCCGGCTGGATTGCCGCGCAGCACGC
>JAGOCN010000436.1 GCA_017998735.1 Giesbergeria sp. | reverse complement strand
GTGGCGCCCACCGCCAAGGCGTGCACACCCGCCGAGGTAGGCACCAGCCCCCACTGTGCCAGCGCCAGCAGGGCCAGGCCCAGCGGAATCCAGGCATACGCCAAGTGAAGAATCCAGAGGATGGGCCGGTCCAGCGTGACTTTGGGTTGCCAATGCACGATGCGCGCCACCTGCAGCACGGCGGCCAGCGCCAGTGCAGCGCCTGCAACGGCGCCCAAACCAGCAGGCGCAAACACCCAGAGCAAAAGTGCCACCGCCGTCGCAGCCAGCGTAGCCATTTCCTGGCGCTGCGGCATCTGGATTTTCAGCCCCGGCGTGGCACTGCTAGTGAAAAACGGCACCACGCGCCCGGCAATCACGCACTCCACCATCACCACCAGCGCCAGGCCGGCGTACAGCGGCTGCACCGGGTTCATTTGAACCATTCCCAGAGCGGCGAGGTGGAACATCCCATTGGCCAGCGCCAGCAAGAACAGGATGCCCATCAGCGGCAGGTTGCGGCGGTTGTCCGCCTGCAGCAGCACCCGCAGCAGCAGCAGGGCCACGACAGGTATCAGCAACATGTCCAGCACGGCATACACCGCATACGGCGCCGTGAAGGCCGCGATGCGCGCCGCCAGCCACAACAGCGCCAAGGCGCCCAGCACCGCGCCGCGCGGCGTCGGATGGCCGGTCCAGGCTTTCACCGCCGTCAGCAGAAAGCCGACGATGACCGTGGCCGCAAAGCCGAACAGCATTTCATGCGCATGCCACAACAGCGCAGGCACCGTGGTGTCCAGCGTGGCGCTGCCCAGAAAAGCCGCCATCCACACCGGCAGCGACAGGCAGGCCACCAGGGCGCCGCCAATGTAGAAAGGCCTGAAACCCAGCCGCAGCACCGGCCAGCCCTGCAGGGTGGCGGGCACGGCAGCAATTCCGGAAGCGGGTGCAGCTGCCTGTGCAGCAGGGAGAGCGGACGAAAGGGTGGATTTCATGGCAGGCAGTGGCAACGCGGCAGGTTCATAAGATTCATTCTAAATGAACATTAAAAGAAAAGGCAAATTTCGGTAGTTCTGCAGAAGTTGCCTGCGGCTGTGGAGCCTGTGATCCGGCAGTCTGGTAGCACGGCTTGCTGGCATGGGTTTGGCGCGGCTGGTGCATCTGGCGTTTCAGCCAATGTCCCAATGTCCAGTCATGCACTGCAAATTGGCCCTCTGGAGTTTTCCATCATCCCACGGGTGCTATTGAATCAATAGCTGCTTGCGTATGCTCCGCCTGCGCTAGAGGTCATTTTTACTGTCTTTTTGGCAGACCACTGCAGTCTGCGCGCAGCAGGCCATTCGGCACAGATGGTTGGCCTGCCCTGGCGAGCAGCCGCTTTTCTGCAGGTTTGCAGTGCCTGCAGGCAGGCAGGCGAAAAAACGACACTGGTCTGGCCGGAAACCGCAACAACACCGGCAATGCGGTCAGGGGCAAAGCGGGGGCCGGGGGAAACTTGATAAAGTTGCGGCGCACCGGGCCAAGGAGGCAGAGCAAAAGCTGCTTCCAACCAGGACGCCCTGGCAGCCGCCAATGTGGCCCTGGCCCAGCGTCCCGAACACCCGGCCGGCACTGGAACTGGAATGCTTCTGCCTTTCCTTTTTTCTGCCCGACAACACAACCCAACACACACACCAACCCCCGCTGGAAGGAATTTTCATGGCACGCATGGTTCACTGCATCAAGCTCAACAAAGAGGCCGAGGGCCTGGACTTTCCGCCCTACCCTGGCGAAATGGGCAAACGCCTGTGGGAAGGGGTCAGCAAAGAGGCCTGGGCCGACTGGCTCAAGCACCAGACCATGCTGGTCAATGAAAACCGCCTGAACCTGGCCGATGCCCGCGCCCGCCAGTACCTGGCGCGCCAGCTGGAGCAGCATTTCTTTGGCGGCGGCGCCGACACCGTGCAGGGCTACGTGCCGCCCAGCGCCTGAGCGTGCGGGCGTCTGCCGTGCGGCGGGCGCCCTGCCGCTGCGGTTTCGGGGCGCCCTGTGGCGCCTTTTTTGTTGTTCTCTTTCCGTTGGCACACAGCGCATTCCATGCCTTCTTTTTCTTTCGCTGCGCAGGCGCCCGGCAGTGCGGCAGACCACGCGCAGGCCCTTGCCCTGGCACGCACCGTCTTTCTGCCTGGCTGCGGCCTGCCGGCGGCCTGGGCGGGGCACGGCCAGTGGCGGGTGCTGGACACACGCTTTGGCAACGGCCTGCGTTTTCTGGCCACCTGGGCGGCCTGGCGCGCCGACCCGGCCCGGCCCCGGCTGCTGCACTGCGTGGCGCTGCAGGGCGCAGCACACAGCGGCGCCGCTGTGCTGCAGGCCGCAGCCGACGCGGGCGAACCGGCACTGCGGGGCCTGGCGCAGACGCTGCACGCGCAGCTGTGGGGCCTGCTGCCGGGCCTGCACCGCATCGCACTGGACGGCGGCCAGGTGCTGCTGACGCTGTGCACAGGACAGGACGCGCTGGCGCAGCTGCGCTTGCAGCCATGGACGGTGGACGCCATTTTTCTGGACGGCCTGGGCACCGGCCTGCCCGGCACACCAAGTGCGCCAAGTGCGGCAGGTACGGCAGCGGTTGCCATTCCACCTTCCCACCCGCCCCTGGACCTGCACGCGGCCAAGGCTCTGGCGCGCTGCTGCCGCCGGGAAACGCAGCTGGCAGCCGCGCACTGCAGCGCCAGCGACGCCGACCTGCTGGTGCAGGCCGGCTTTGTGCTGCAGCCAAAGGCTGAGGCAGCACCCGCGCTCGCTACCGGCACTGCTCCAGCGCCTGGCCTGCTGG
>JAGOCN010000044.1 GCA_017998735.1 Giesbergeria sp. | reverse complement strand
GCCATCTGGCGCAGCACTTTGGCGTGCTTGTCCTTGATGCGCAGCTTGAGGGTTTTGGTGCAATCCATGGCGGGTTTATAGGGCAAAGCGAAAACGACATACAAGCCCTGCGGGCCAAGGCCAGCCATCGCTGGCCGCGCTCTTGACCCCGGGCTGAACCCCGGGGCTTGCCGCGCCATTGGTCAAGGCGGTGCCGGGACCGGTTGCGCAGACCCGGGCGGCGGCGCGTCCGGCGCGCCCGGTGCCGCCAGCCACAGCGGCGGCGTCTGCGCGCTGGTGTAGAGGTGAAAGCAGTTGCGCCCGCTGCGCTTGGAGGCGTACAGGGCCGTGTCCGCATGGCGCAGCAGGTCGTCCAGCCCGGTGCCATGCGCCGGGTACAGGGCAACGCCGCCGCTCACGCCCACCCGCACGCTGCGCCCCTGCACCCCAAAAGGCATGCGGCAGGTGGCCATGATCTTGTCGGCCACCGCGCTGGCGTGCTCCGCGTCTGCCGGGCCGGTCAGCAGCACGGTGAATTCGTCGCCGCCGTGGCGGCAGACGGTGTCGCTGGCACGCACCACCTGCACCACCCGGCGGGCAAACTCGACCAGCAGCAGGTCGCCCGCGCCGTGCCCCAGCGTGTCGTTCACCTGCTTGAAGCCGTCCAGGTCCAGGTACATCACGGCCATGCTGGCCCGGTTGCGCTGCGCATGCGCCATGGCCTGCTCCACCCGGTCGCGCAGCAGCAGGCGGTTGGGCAGCCCGGTCAGAGCGTCGTAGTGCGCCAGGCTGGCCAGGCGCTCGGCCAGGGCCACGGTTTCGCTGGTGTCGTGCAGCACCATGACGGCGCCGGTCACCTGCCCGGTGCGGTCGGTGATCGGGCTGGCCGATTCCTGCACGTCCAGGCGCTGGCCATCGCGCCGCTGCAGCACCACGCCGTGCGTCGGCCCCAGCGCCTGGGCCTGCGCCAGCGCCGCGCACACCGGGCTGGCCGCCAGAGGCAGGCCAGCGGCGTCCTGCAGCGGCGCAACCTCGTCCACATGGCGGCCGGCCGCGTCGCCGGCCGGCCAGCCGGTCATTTGCTCGGCCACCGGGTTGAGGTAGGTGATGCGTGCCTGCGCATCGGTGCACACCACGGCGTCGCCAATGGAGGCCAGCGTCAGCCGCATGCGCTCTTTTTCTTCAAACAGCTGGTGCTCCATGCGCTTTCTGTCGGTGATGTCGGTGGCCTGCACAAACACGCCGCGCACGCTGCCATCGCGCTCGTCCAGGTCGGGCAGGTAATTGACGGTGCTGAAGCGCTCCTGCCCGGCCGCGTCCACTGCACGGCGCTCGAACACCTGGCGCTCGCCGCCCAGGGCGCGCTGCAGGTAGGGCCAGCTTTTGCCGTACATCTCCGCGCCCAGCAGGTCCTGCAGGCGGGTGTGGGCAATGGCCTGCGGAGAAATGCCGAACCAGCGGTGGTAGGCCTGGTTGGCAAAGCGGTTCTGCAGATCGCGGTTCCAGTACGCCACCATGGACGGCAGGTTGTCCAGGATGGTGCGCAGATCGTGCTCGGCCTGGCGCAGCTGGGCGCCCAGCTGCTGGCGGCGGCGCAGTTCGTGCACGAACAGGGCCGCCAGGCCCAGGCAGGCCAGCACCAGCAGCAGCGCAAAGGCGCCCAGCAGCCAGGCATTGCTGCGCCAGCGGGCCACGATGGTGTCGGTGGCCTCGGCCACGTTCAGGATCAGCGGGTAGCCCGACACATGGCGGAAGGCATACAGCCGCTCCACGCCGTCGAGCGTGGAGATGCCGGTGAACTGCCCTTCGCTGGCCTGCTGCATGCGCTGCAGGTTGGACGAGCCTGCCAGGCTGCGGCCGACGTTTCTGGACACGTAGGGAAAGCGCGCCAGCAGCGTGCCATCGGCATGGAACAGGTTGGCACCGCTTTGCGCTCCCAGGTCCAGCAGGCCCAGCAGCTCGGCAAAGTGGTCGAGCCGCAGCGCCACCACCACCACGCCGGCAAAGCGGCCCTGTGCATCGGCATAGCCGCGGCTGAGCGGCAGCAGGTAGCCATCGGTGTCGGCGCCTTTCCAGGGGTGGCCGATCGACAGGTGCTGCTGGTCCAGGGGGCGGTGCAGGGCCACAAAGTCGCGTCCCGCCTTTTGCACATCGGGCTGCTGCGGGTCCAGCCGCACCAGGGTACGGCCCCGCGCGTCCAGCACGGCCACGCTGGCAATCACCGGAATGCGCAGCGAATGGTCAAACAGCACGCCCGCACGCAGACCGGGCTCCAGGGACACCACTTGCGCGCTGGCCAGCTGCTCCACCATGCCGACCATCGACCGGTCGATGCCGCCGAGCGTGCGCGCCATGCTTTGCTCCAGCGTGCGCACCAGGTTGGCGTTGGTGGTGCGGGCAAAGCTCCATTCTTCGTCGTGCAGGGTCCAGAGGGTGCGGCCAAACAGCGCACCGATGCCCAGCGCCAGCAGCACCATCAGCGCCACCAGGCGGTGGGCCGCAGACAGGCGCAGGGAAAACGGCCGGGCCATGGAATGCCTCAAGGCAGGATTTCAGCAGCGCGGCGCGCTGGCCGCACGCAGGGCACGGCACCAAAGGCACCGGCACTGCAGGCGGGTTGCACTGCCGCAGCCCGGCAGGTGCAGCAGCTCCTGTGAAGGCGGGGCAGCGCGTGCCACTGCTGGCAGGTCAATGCGCCGGCACCACGATGGCCACGCGGCGGTTTTCCTGGTGGTCTGCGTGCGAGCCGTTTTGCACCAGCGGGCGGTCAAAACCAAAGCCCTGCACCTCCACGTTGCCGGGCAATATGCCTGCAGCGACCAGCAGGTCGGCCACGGCGCGGGCGCGGCGCAGGGACAGTTCTTCGTTGTACTTTCTGGTGCCGCTTTGGTCTGTATGCCCCTCCACCCGCAGGCGGTCGATGCCCACGCCATGCAGTGCCTTGCCGGTGCGCCGCACCTGCTCGCGCAGAGGCGCGGCAACCACATCGGAGTCGGTTTCAAACAGGATGCGGCCCGCCATTTCCAGCGTCCAGCCCGCGTCGCTTTCCTGGAAACCCTGGTCGCGCAGCACCTGCACCTGCTGCTGCGACAGCCCGGTCTGCGCAGCAGGTGCGGGCGGCGGCGTCTGGCAGGCCGCGGCCAGGGCCAGGGCGCAGCAGGCTGCGGCCCAGCGCATGGCACGCCCGATTTTTTGCAGGCTTGTTTGCATGGTCTGGTGTGTGTTCAAGGGTTTCAGGTGGCCACATGGCAGCTGCCACGGCGGCGTTGCTTGGCATGGTACATGGCGGTATCGGCAGCCTCCAGCAGCGCTGGTGCGTCCGCGCCATGCTGCGGAAACATGGCCACGCCAATGCTGACCGAGGGCTGCAGCCGCACCCCGCTGTCCAGCAAAAGCGCTGTTTGCATCGACGCAATGATCTTGCCGGCCACGCCCACGGCATCGCTGGCGCCGCGCACCGGCGCCAGCAGCACGGCGAATTCGTCCCCGCCCAGCCGGGCCACCACATCGGTTTCGCGCAGCTGCGCCTGCACGCGCTGCGCAATCGTCACCAGCAGCGCATCGCCCGCCGCATGGCCATGCCGGTCGTTGATCTGCTTGAAATGGTCGCTGTCAAGAAACAGCACCGCCAGGGAGGCGCCGGTGAGCTGGGCCCCGTCCAGCGCCATCTGCAGGCGCTGCTCGAAAAAGGCACGGTTGGGCAGGCCCGTCATGCTGTCGTGGAAGGCCTGGTGCGCCAGCGCGGCGTTCTGGTGCTCGAGCTGCGCATGCCGCGCTTCAAGCTCCTGCAGCAGGGCGTTGAAGTCGTCGCCCAATTCGCGCAGTTCGGCAATGCGCGCGGCGGGCACGCGCTGGCCCAGATCGCGGTCGCGGTGCACCGCGCGCGCCACCCGCGCCAGCGCCTGCAGCGGCGCCACGATGTCCTGCAGCATGCGCTGCGACAGCACGATGCCCACGGCCGCACTGAACGCCAGGCACACCAGCAGCACCAGCACACCGATGGCCAGAAACTGCAGCAGCCCCTGCCCGTCGCTGTGCAGCACTACCCGGCCCACGGCAGTGCCGTCGGCGTGGATGGGCGCCACTGCGGCGGGCAGCTGCATCCAGCGCGCCAGGCTGTGCCCCATCGCATCGCCCACCCCGCCATGGCTTTGCTCCCATTCCAGAAACACCTGGTCCCGTGGACCGTACACGGTGGCCTGCGCCACGCCCTCGCTGGCCACCATGCGCTGCAGGATGGTGCTGGCCTCGGGGCGATCGCCAAACACCACGGCGGCTTCGACCGTGTAGGCCAGCGAACGGGCCACCAGGTGCAGGTTGCTGACCATGTAGGCGCGCAGCACCAGCAGCCCGGCCAGCACCAGCATCACGGCCGCCAGCAGCACGGCGATCAGGGCCATCTTCAGGTGGGCGCGGTGCACCACCTCGTGCAGCGACGCTGGCGCAGGCAACGCAGCAGGCAACTTCACAGCACGCCCTTGCGGCGCGCCAGCTGCAGCACGCGCGGGTTGACGCGCACGCCGCTGCGCGCCAGCGAATCGAGGTTGACTTCAAAGGCCACGCTGCTGCCCAGAACGTCCAGGCAGAACATGGCGCCCACGGAGCACAGCGACTTGCGTTCGCTGATGCTCAGCAGCGGCTGGCCCGCCACGCGGAACAGCAGTTCGCGCCATTCGCCACCCGAGACGGTGCCGGCGTACACCGCGTCGCATTCGGCGGGCAGCAGCGGGTCGTCAAAACGCATGCGGCGCACCTGCACCGGCCGGCCGCTGGGCAGTTTGCCGCCCTTGAGCAGCTCGTCGGCGTACTCGGTCGGCCCCAGCACGCACAGGCGAACCACCGCCGGCTCCTGCGGCCAGCGCGTGTAGCCCAGGATGCCAAGCACCTTTTGCGCCACCGCCTGGGAGCGCTCGTCGGTTTCCACCTCTTGCGTCTGCGTCTGCGCTTGCGCTTGCGTCTGTGCCTGGACAGCCGCCAGGCAGGCGCACAGGCCAGCCATGGCCAGCAGCGGCGCACGCCACCTGCGCAGGCCCTGCCCTGCCTGGGGAAAATGGGGGGGATGCAGCTGCGGCATGGAGGTGGGCACTGGGGTGGTTGCGGGGCAGACCGGATCGGCCAGGTGGGCGGGCTCGGCCGGCGGGCCGGGCTTGCAGGTGCATGCACGCACCGGAAAGGCCGAGTTTAAGACGCATGGCCGGCCCTGCACTTGCGCACCCAAAGCCCAAAGCCGAAAACCGGAAGGCGCAATTTCAGCGCGCTGCCCGCACGCCGGCGCCGCGCACTTCCAGGCGCACCTCGTCCAGCACCTGGCCGCGTGCGTCGGTCAGCTGCAGCACATGGCGCCCTGGCCAGGGCATCCAGGCCAGTTGCGCGCCCGCGCCCAGCGCCCGCCCGTCCAGGCGCCAGCGCAGCTGCCGCGCCGCGCCGGGCGCCGCCAGGGCGGCCAGCTGCACGCGCTGGTGGGCGGGCGGAATGTCGGGGTCGAGCGCCACGATGGCGCCGCTGACCGGCCGCACGATGCGCGCAGCGGCCAGGCCCATGCCCGCATCCGTGCCCGCATCCGTGCCAGCGTCCGCGCCTTGGGCAGCCAGGGCCTGCGTGGCGCTGCCCCTGTGAAATTTCAGGTCTTTTCGGCCCCCAGCGCTTGCTGTGGCTGCGTCAGCAGCTATGGATTCAGTAGCAAGGGCAAACAGCGCCTGCTGCGTGCCGGGCAGAAACCATTCGCTGCGCGCTGCCTCCAGCGGCATGCCGGGGGCGCTGCCACCCGCCTTCGTGCTGGCGCCGCTGGCGATGCCGCTGCCCGGCGCGGGGCCAAAGCGCACCGGCAGCGGCACCAGGCCCTGCGGCGGGCGCGGCGCCGGGCCGGGTTTGCGCGCGTGCAGGTGCGCCATCACGGCCGCCCACAGGGGCGCGGCGCCGCTGCTGCCGCTCACATCGTGCATGGCGGCGCCGCTGGCGTTGCCCACCCACACGCCCACCGTGTAGCGCGCCGACCAGCCCACCGCCCAGTTGTCGCGCATGTCCTTGCTGGTGCCGGTCTTGACCGCGCTCCAGAAGCGCGTGGCCAGCACGCTGTCGGTGCCAAAGGTGCGGGCGCGGGCATTGGGGTCGGACAGGATGTCGCCGACGATGAAGGCCGCGCCCACGTCCAGCGCGGGCGTGAACACCGGCGCGGTCTTTTTGCCTTTCACCGCTGGCAGCGCCGCCGGCGCCACCGGGCTGAAGCGCCCGCCGTTGGCGAGCGTGCGATATGCATTGGTCAGGTGCAGCAGCTGCACCTCGCTGCTGCCCAGCGCCAGGCTCAGGCCAAAGTAGCCGCCGCTTTCGCGCAGCGGCAGGCCCACCGCCTGCAGCTGCGCAAAGAACGCGTCGGGCGAGACCATGGCCAGCGTGCGCACCGCCGGCACGTTCAGCGACGCCGCCAGCGCGGTGCGCGCCGACACCCAGCCTTTGAACTGGCGGTCGTAGTTTTGCGGAATGTAGAGCCCGCTGGCCGTGGGCAGGTGCGCGGGTGAATCCTCCACCAGCGACGCCGCGGTCAGCCGGCGCTGGGCAATGGCCTGGGCATACAGAAACGGCTTGAGCGTGGAGCCCGGCTGGCGCAGCGCCAGCACGCCATCCACTTCGGCGGCCTGGCTGAGCGTGCCCGACGAGCCCACCCAGGCCAGCACCTCGCCGCTGGCGTTGTCCAGCACCACGATGGCGCCGTCTTCCACATTGCGCCCGGCCAGTTCGCGCAATTGCTGCTGCAGCGCCTGCACGGCAAAGCGCTGCAGCGGTGCGCGCAGGGTGGAGGTGACGGTGTGCGGTGTGCCTTCCGACAGGGCGGTGGTGGCAAGGGTGGTTGCGGGTGCATTCGCGTTGGCAGCAGCGCCGGCCCCGGTGCCCGCTGCAGCGCCCTGTTGCTGCGCCAGCAGACGGCGCGCAAAGTGCGGCGCCACGCCGGCGCTGGCGGCCCAGCTGCGCCGCTGCAGCGCGCCGGTGACAAAAAGGTCCAGCGCGCCGCAGTCGGGCGCGGCGGCCGGGGCTGCCACGCGGCCTGCCGGCCTGGCCTTGCGCTCGGCAGTGCCCGCCGCCTGCATGCTGCGCAGCACACCGCAGGCGCGCTCGGCGACCCGCGCTGGCGACGCGTTCGGAGCGCGCACCAGCGCTGCAGCCACCGCCGCCTCGCGTGCGTCCAGGGCGTGCGCCGCCTTGCCAAACAGCGCCTGGCTGAGCGCGTCGATGCCGACCAGCTCGCCGCGAAACGGCACCAGGTTCAGGTAGGCCTCCAGAATCTGGTCCTTGCGCCAGCGGCGTTCCAGCACCTGCGCGGCCACGGTCTGGCCGACCTTTTGCACCACGCTGCGCCCGCCGGGGCGCTGGCCCAGGTTGAGCAGCGTGTCAGGCCCGTCCAGCAGACCTGCGAGCTGCATGGTGATCGTGCTGGCGCCGCGCGTGCGCCGGTGCCACAGGTTGCCCCAGGCCGCGGCCGACACCGCCTGCCAGTCCACGCCGCTGTGCGCGTAAAAGCGCTGGTCCTCGCTCAGCACCAGCGCGGTGCGCAGCGCTGGCGAAATGTCCTGCAGCGCCAGCCACTGGCCCCGCCGCACGCCCAGGTCGGTGCGCACGCGCTGCAGCACCTCGCCTTCGCGCGACAGCACCAGCGTGTCGGACGGCGCAAACGCTGCCTTGACCTCGTCAAAACGCGGCAAGGCGCTTGCCGGCAGTGCGCAGGCAGCTGTCAAGACCAGCAGCCAGAACCGCACTTCCATGAAAACGCTCAGGCCGCCCATGGCGCCCTCTGGCGTGGTTTGCTGTGCTGCAACAAGGGGGAATGCCAGGCGGTGCCGCGTTACACCGGGTCGCTGTGGCCCGGTGCGCGGTTGAGCAGCTGCGCGCGCGCATCGGCCAGCACGGCGCGGTGGCGCTCGTAGTGGCGCAGGATGTCGACGATGATTTCCTCGCGCCGCAGGTACTGGATGTCGTAGCCCAGGCGCCCGTCGGCAAAGAAGGTCATGGGCTGGTAGATCTCTGCGCCGTCGCTGGACCGGGCCGCCTCGCGCACCAGAAACACCGGCGCGGGCCGGTGCACCGCCTTGACGCCATAGACAAAGTCGCGCATCTGCGCGTCTGGCAGCGTCAGGCGCACCACGTCGGTGGCGCCGTCTTCGGTGTGCGGGCCAGGTTTTCATGCACATCGGCCGCCACGCCGCGCTCGCGCAGTTCGCGCGCCACATCGTGCATGGCCGGCAGCACCGAGCCCACCAGAAACTGGTGCACGTCCTTCTGGGTGGTCTCGTGCACGATCTGCTCCAGGCGGCGGCGCCAGTGCTGGCCGCTCCAGAAGTTGGTGGCGGGCGACAGGTCCTGCATCGAATGCGCCCGGTCGGCCACCAGCCCGCGCCACAGGCCAAAGCACAGCACCAGCATGATGAGCGCCACCGGCAGCGCGGCCACCAGCGTCATGGCCTGCAGGGCGCCCAGCCCCCCGGCCAGCAGCAGCACGGCCGCCGTGATGCCCAGCACCACCGCCCAGAACAGGCGCTGCCAGACGGGCGACTTGGGGTTGCCGCGCGAGGCAATCGAATCCACCACGAACGAACCCGAGTCGGCCGAGGTGACAAAGAACACGCCAATCAGCAAGATGGCCACCCACGACGTCACGTTTGCCCAGGGCAGGTACTCGAAAAAGCGAAACAGCAGCGCGTCCACATTGCTGGCGGTGGCGGCCAGCGCACCGCCTGCGATGTTGGCGTCCACCCAGATGGCGCCGTTGCCAAACGCCGTCATCCACAGCAGATTGAAAGCAGTGGGCACCAGCAGCACGCCAACCACGAATTCACGGATGGTGCGGCCGCGCGAAATGCGCGCAATGAACATGCCGACAAACGGCGACCAGGAAATCCACCACGCCCAGTACAGGATGGTCCAGCCGCCAAACCAGCCCGCATCGCGCGTGGGTTCGTAGGCAAAGGTGCGCAGCGACAGCCGCGCCAGG
>JAGOCN010000043.1:2357-8961 GCA_017998735.1 Giesbergeria sp. | reverse complement strand
CTGCAGGCCCTGGTGCAGCAGCTGCTGGCCTTCGATCCGCGCTGACATGCGCTGATCTGCACAGTCCGGCATGCACGCTTCTGCCGGCAGGGTGCTGCACCGGTGGCACCGCCTAGAATCGTTTTGCACACCCCAAAAAAAGACCGCGTCCCTGCGGCCGACCCGGAGACACAAACCATGCGCATCCTCATTGCCGAAGACGATCTGGTGCTGGCCGATGGCCTGCTGCGCACGCTGCGCAGTTCCGGCGCCGTGGTCGACCATGTGGCCAGCGGCAGCGAAGCCGACGCGGCGCTGCTGACCAACAACGAGCTCGACCTGCTGATCCTTGACCTGGGCCTGCCGAAGATGCACGGGCTGGAGGTGCTGAAAAAGCTGCGCGGGCGCGGCTCGGCATTGCCGGTGCTGATCCTCACGGCAGCCGACAGCGTGGAAGAGCGCGTCAAGGGCCTGGACTTCGGCGCCGACGACTACATGGCCAAGCCGTTTTCACTGCAGGAGCTGGAAGCGCGCGTGCGCGCCCTCACGCGCCGCAGCACCGGCGTGACCAGTGCCACCATCAAGCACGGCCCGCTGGTGTACGACCAGGCGGGGCGCGTGGCCACCATCGACGGCAAGATGGTCGAGCTGTCGGCGCGCGAACTGGGGTTGCTGGAGGTGCTGCTGCAGCGTGCCGGCCGCCTGGTCAGCAAGGACCAGCTGGTCGAGCGCCTGTGCGAGTGGGGCGAAGAGGTGAGCAACAACGCCATCGAGGTCTACATCCACCGGCTGCGCAAAAAGATCGAGAAAGGCCCCATCCGCATTGTCACGGTGCGCGGGCTGGGTTACTGCCTGGAAAAGATCCCGGACTGAAGCCGGTGCCGGCCTGCAACGCCCTCCGCACCCTGCACCCCAGGTCTGCCAAGGCATGCAAAACGCTATTGATTTCATAGCTGCTGGCGCAGGCTGCATATGCGCCAGAGGCACTTTTGACCTGAAAAATGCACAGTCCGCCCGCCCTTGCCCGGCCACCCCTGCAGCGCCCGCACTGCCCGCACTGCACTGAGCGCGGCAGTGCCTGCGGCTGCGGGGCTGCAGCGCGCCTGGCGGCTGCCGCGCACCGGCCAGTGCCATGGTGAAGATTTTCCAGCGCGAGCAGCGCTCGCTGTTTGGCGAAATCCTGGACTGGATGCTGACGCCGCTCTTGCTGCTGTGGCCCATCAGCCTGGCGCTGACCTGGCTGGTGGCGCAGGGCATTGCCAACAAGCCTTTTGACCGGGCGCTGGAATACAACGCCCAGGCGCTGGCGCAGCTGGTGACGGTGCACCGGGGCCAGGCGCAGTTCAACCTGCCCCAGCCGGCCAGCGAACTGCTGCGCGCAGACGACTCCGACAGCGTGTACTACCAGGTGATCGGTCCGCACGGCGAGTTTCTGGCGGGCGAACGCGCCCTGCCGCCGCCACCCGAGGGCGTGCAGCCGGTGACCGGCGAGGTGCACCTGCGCGATGCCGAGCTGCGCGGCATCGCCATCCGCATGGCCTCCATCTGGGTGCGCATTCCGGGGCGCGACGCCCCGCATGCGCTGGTGCAGGTGGCCGAAACGCGCGAAAAGCGCAGCGTGCTGGCCACCGAAATCATCAAGGGCGTGATGCTGCCGCAGTTTCTGATCCTGCCGCTGGCGGTGCTGCTGGTGTGGCTGGCGCTGGCGCGGGGCATCAAGCCGCTGCACCAGCTTGAAGCGCGCATCCGCGCCCGCAGCCCGAACGACCTCAGTCCCCTGGACCACCACACCGTGCCGCTGGAGGTGGTGCCGCTGGTGGCGTCGGTGAACGACCTGCTGGTGCGGCTGAACGATTCGATGTCCACGCAAAAGCGCTTTCTGGCCGACGCCGCCCACCAGCTCAAGACGCCGCTGGCGGGGCTGCGCATGCAGGCCGACCTGGCGCAGCGCGAGGGCAACAGCACGCAGGAACTCAAGCGCTCGCTGGAGCAGATCGGCCATGCCAGCATCCGCGCCACGCACACCGTCAACCAGCTGCTGGCACTGGCCCGGGCCGAAGCCAGCGGCACGCAAAAGGCGCTGCTGCCCTGCGACATGGCCAGCCTGACCATCGACGTGGTGCTGGACCTGGTGCCGATGGCGCTGGACAGGCACATCGACCTGGGCTACGAGGGCGCGCAGCCGGGCGAGCCGGGCGTGTGGCTGGACGGCAACCCGACGCTGCTGGCCGAGCTGGTGCGCAACCTGGTGAACAACGCCATGAACTACACGCCGTCCAGCAGCGCACAGCCCGGCGTGGTCACGGCCCGCGTGCTGGCCGACCCGTTTGGGCGGGTGCTGCTGGTGCAGGTGGAAGACTCCGGGCCGGGCGTGGCGCTGGCCGAACGCGAACTGATCTTCAGGCCGTTCTACCGCACCCTGGGCACCGGCGCCGATGGTTCGGGCCTGGGCCTGCCCATCGTGATGGAAATTGCCCGCCAGCATGGCGCCGAAGTGACGGTGGACGATGCCCACCTCGGACAGACCCCGCCCGGCGCCTGTTTCACCGTGCGCCTGCCGTCGCGTGCGGATGGGGGCCAACCCCACTCCCCTGAAGGCGCTGCAAGGCAGGGCGCGGACCACGGCCGCTGAAAACCAGGCTGGCGCATTGGCCTGTGTATTGGTTTTTGCACCAGCCTGCGCTGCGGCAGATTGGCAGCAATGGCACAGCGACAGGCAAAAAAAAGGCAGGGCCGGGAGTGTTTCTCCCGGCCCTGCCTTTGCGCCATTCCATGGACTGCACGCCCCGGTTCAGGGGTGTGCAGTCCCGGCCGGCTTCAGCGCTGGCGTTCGCCCACGAAGATTTCCACGCGGCGGTTGCGTGCGCGGCCGTCGGAGGTGTTGTTCGAGGCAATCGGCTCGTAGGAACCCCGGCCGTCCACCTGGATGCGCGCGCCGCTGACACCGCGCGATGTCAGGTAATTGCGCGTGCTGCTGGCGCGGTCCATCGACAGCGGGTTGTTGATGGCGTCGCTGCCGGTGTTGTCGGTGTGGCCGACGATGCGCAGATCGGTGTTCTGGTTTTCACGCAGGCTGTTGGCAAAGCGGTCCAGCACCGGAGAAAAGCTGCGCGAGATGTCGGAGCGGCCAGTGTCAAAGGAGATGTCGCTCGGGATGTCCAGGCGCAGCTGGTTGTCCTGCGTCTGCACCACGCCAATGCCGGTGCCCTGCGTGGCCTGCTGCATTTCGCGCTTCTGCTTTTCCATGTTCTGCGACCAGATGTAGGTGCCCAGCGCGCCCACGCCGGCGCCCAGCACGGCACCCGTGCCGGCCTTGCCGCCGGTGGCCGAGCTGAGCACGGCACCGCCCAGTGCGCCCGCACCCGCGCCAATGGCGGCGCGGCGCTGGGTGTCGGACATGTTCATGTCGGCACAGCCGGAGATGAAAAGGGTGGCGGCGGCAATGCCCAGAGCGAGTTGTTTGCGCATGGAAATTCTCCTGTGGAAATGGGGGTTGTGAGGAAAGCAAAAATGGAAGGGGATCTGCCGGACTGCCCCAGGGAGCAGGTGCGGCATGGTCGGGGCCATTATTCGCACCCCTGTTACAAATGCCTTATCGGTGCATGGGCCAGGGCTTTGTAGGACAAGGGCTACAAGCCCGGCCTTTGGAAAAGGGGGGCATTGCAACCAAGCCCTTTACCAAAGAGCCTGAAAAGGCCTGGGCAAAAGCCAAGGCCCAGGCTTTGCAGATGCCTTCCTGCTGCCGCGCAGAAATGCTGCACTGGCAAGGCCGGGGACAAGGCCAAGGCAAAGCCTTGCCGGCTCAGCGCTTGTCCGGGTCTGCAGGAGGCTGCGTGGCGGCAGGGGGGCTGGCAGCTGGTGGCAGGCCCTCGGGTGGCGGTGCGGGCACTGGCGGTTCTGCAGGCGGCGGCCGCAGTTCGCCCCGGCTGCGGCCGCTGAACATGGTCCACCAGACAATGCCGACCAGCAGCACCAGTGCGCCCAGCGCTTCAAGCAAAATCAGACCCATGGAATTTCCCGCATTTCTGCGCCTTGTCGCAACCGCCCTGATTGTAGGAACGCTGGCCGCGTGTTCCACAGCGCCGCCCACCACGCTGCCCACAGGTCTGCCGCCACTGGCCACGCCCTTGCCGCCGCCGCTGCCGGGCACCGGCCCGGTGGGCACGCTGAACCAGGCGGGCAGCCGCTGGGTGCCGGTGGGCTGGGAAGAGCTGCCAGGGTTCAGCGACGACGCGCTGCACGAGGCCTGGAACGCCTGGGTGCGCAGCTGTGAGCGCCCGCCGCCGGCCTTTGCCCGGTTGTGCCCCGAGGTGCGGCGCCTGAGCATCGGCACGCCCCAGGACCAGCGCACCTGGATGCTGGCCTACCTGCAGCCCTACCGGGTGGAGGCCGCCAGCGGCAGCGCCGACGGCCTGCTGACCGGCTACTACGAGCCGCAGATCGACGCCGCCCGCCTGCCCGGCAACGGCTACAACGTGCCGCTGTACCGCCTGCCGGCCAGCCTGGGCGCGCGCAAGCCCTGGTACTCGCGCCAGCAGATTGAAACCCTGCCCGAGGTGCAGGCGCAGCTGGAGGGCCGTGCCATTGCCTGGATTGCCGACCCTGTGGAAGCCATGGTGCTGCACATCCAGGGCTCGGGGCGGCTGCGCATCACCGAGCCGGATGGCAGCGTGCGGCTGGTGCGCGTGGCCTTTGCCGGCACCAACGACCAGCCCTACAAAAGCATTGGCCGCTGGCTGCTGGACCAGAACCTGGTGCGCGACGCCACCTGGCCGGGCATCCGCAGCTGGATTGCGCAAAACCCGCAGCGCGTGTCCGAGCTGCTGTGGAGCAACCCGCGCTATGTGTTCTTCCGCGAAGAACCGCTGGAAGGGCTGGACGCCGCCTTTGGCCCCAAAGGCGCGCAGGGCGTGGCGCTGACACCGGGGCGCTCGATTGCAGTGGACAAAAAGAGCATTCCCTATGGCACTCCCGTGTGGATGGCGTCCAGCGGCCCGGCCGGGCAGATCCAGCGCCTGGTGCTGGCGCAGGACACCGGCAGCGCCATCATTGGTGCGGTGCGCGCCGACTATTTCACCGGCTGGGGCCATGAGGCGGGCGACGTGGCCGGCCGCCTGAAGCAGAACCTGCGCCTGTGGGCGCTGTGGCCGCGCTGAACGCACTTCAAGCAAAAAAGGTCTCCAGCGCTAGTGTGGCAAGCGCTGACAGCTATTAAATAAATAGCGTTTGGACTCTGTGCCTGAACATTACGCTGCACATTTCTCTCGCTAACCATGCCGCCGGTTTTGCTCCCTCTCCCTCTGGGAGAGGGCGGGGGTGAGGGCCGGCGGCGCTGGCAGGCGGCACGCCATTGGTTGCGTCCTCCGTCAGCCGGCGTCGCGTTGATGTAGCCCCCATCACCCCAAATGCGCCAGCGGCAGCGCGCCGCCGGCCTTGACCTCGCCCAGCGAAAAGCTGGTGTGCATGTCCTTCACATTGGGCAGGTTCAGCAGCACCTCGCGCGCAAACTGCGAAAAGCTTTCCAAATCGCGTGCCACCACCTGCAGCTCGAAGGTGCCGGTGCCGCTGATGTAGTGGCAGGCCACCACCTCGGGAATTTTCCGGATGGCGTCTTCCATCGCCAGCGTCAGGCCGCCGGTATTGCGTTCGGCGTCCAGGCGCACAAAGGCCAGCACACCCAGGCCGATCTTGTGGCGGTCGATCACCGCCCGGTAACCCAGGATGAAGCCCGCTTGCTCCAGCGCCCGCACGCGGCGCCAGCAGGGCGCGGCCGACAGGCCCACGCGCTGCGCCAGTTCGGCATTGGTCAGGCGCGCGTTGGCCTGCAGTTCACCCAGGATGGCGAGGTCGAATTTGTCCAGACTGTTCATAGGGGCCCGATTTTAAGAAAGATCCTTTCAAAAACAAGGGTAAACGTGGCATGGAAACGAAAGCACCTGTCTTGCCTGCATGCCTAAACTTTCTCTTTGCCTTGCATGTCCAACATCTGCCCACAAAGCAGCCACCCTGAATGCAGGCATGCACCTCGAAGAGGAGACCCACATGAACGCCCCTTTGCCCGAATCCATCCGCAAGGCCCTGGAAACCGTCTCGCTGGACGACAAGTACGCGCTGCCGCACGGCCGCGCCTTCATGAGTGGCGTGCAGGCGCTGGTGCGCCTGCCCATGCTGCAGCGCCAGCGCGACGCGGCTGTCGGGCTGAACACGGCGGGCTTCATCAGCGGCTACCGGGGCAGCCCGCTGGGCACCTACGACCAGGCGCTCTGGGCGGCCAAAAAGCACCTGGAGGCCAACCACATCGTCTTCCAGCCGGGCGTGAACGAGGAGCTGGGCGCCACGGCGGTGTGGGGCACGCAGCAGCTGGACCTGTACCCTGAAGCGAAGAAGTTCGATGGCGTGTTTGGCATCTGGTATGGCAAGGGGCCAGGCGTGGACCGGTGCTCGGACGTGTTCAAGCACGCCAACATGGCCGGCACGGCCCAGCATGGCGGCGTGATCGCGATTGCCGGCGACGACCACATCAGCAAGAGCAGCACCGCGCCGCACCAGAGCGACCACATCTTCAAGGCCTGCGGCACGCCGGTTTTCTTTCCTGGGAATGTGCAGGACATCCTGGACATGGGGT
>JAGOCN010000043.1:0-2257 GCA_017998735.1 Giesbergeria sp. | reverse complement strand
GCGATTGCCGGCGACGACCACATCAGCAAGAGCAGCACCGCGCCGCACCAGAGCGACCACATCTTCAAGGCCTGCGGCACGCCGGTTTTCTTTCCTGGGAATGTGCAGGACATCCTGGACATGGGGTTGCATGCCTTTGCCATGAGCCGGTTTTCCGGCCTGTGGTCGGGAATGAAGACAATCCAGGAGGTGGTGGAGTCTTCAGCCAGCGTGTCGGTGGACGCCGACCGCGTGAAGATCGTGCTGCCCGAAGACTTCGCCATGCCGCCCGGCGGCCTTCACATCCGCTGGCCCGATGCGCCGCTGGAGCAGGAAGCGCGCCTGATGGACTACAAGTGGTATGCGGCGCTGGCCTATGTGCGCGCCAACAAGTTGAACCACAACGTGATCGAGGGTCCCAACGACCGCTTTGGCATCATCGCCAGCGGCAAGGCCTACAACGACACGCGCCAGGCGCTCAGCGACCTGGGCCTCGACGACGCCACCTGCCGCCAGCTGGGCATCCGGCTGCACAAGGTGAATGTGGTCTGGCCGCTGGAAGCGTCCATCACGCGCGACTTTGCCCGGGGCCTGCAGGAAATCCTGGTGGTGGAAGAAAAGCGCCAGGTGATGGAATACCAGATCAAGGAAGAGCTGTACAACTGGCGCGCCGACGTGCGGCCGAACGTGCTGGGCAAGTTCGACGAGCCCGAGGGCGACGCCTCGGGCGGCGAATGGTCGCGCCCGAACCCGACTGAGAACTGGCTGCTGCGCGCCAAGGCCGACCTGACGCCCGCCATCGTGGCGCGTGCCATTGCCAAGCGCCTGAACAAGCTGGGCGTGCCGGACGAGATCCGCGCCCGCATGCAGGCACGCATCGGCATTCTGGAGGCCAAGGAGCGCGCCCTGGCCACGCCGGCCGCGGCCACCGGCGAGCGTGCCCCGTGGTTTTGCAGCGGCTGCCCGCACAACACCAGCACCCGCGTGCCCGAAGGCTCGCGCGCCGTGGCCGGCATTGGCTGCCACTACATGACGGTGTGGATGGACCGCTCCACCAGCACCTTCACGCAGATGGGCGGCGAGGGCGTGACCTGGGTGGGGCAGGCGCCGTTCACCAAAGATGCGCATGTGTTTGCCAACCTGGGCGATGGCACCTACTTTCACAGCGGGCTGCTGGCCATTCGGCAGGCCATAGCGGCCGGCGTCAACATCACCTACAAGATTCTGTACAACGACGCCGTCGCCATGACCGGCGGCCAGCAGGTGGGGGAGCGCCCCGAGGGCCATTCGGTGCTGCAGATCATGAACAGCGTGCTGTCCGAAGGCGCGAAAAAAGTGGTCATCGTCACCGACGAGCCGATGAAGTACGACGGCAAGCCGCTGGCCCAAGGCGTGACGGTGCACCACCGCGACGAACTGGACCGCATCCAGCGCGAACTGCGCGAGGTGCCGGGCTGCACGGTGCTGATCTACGACCAGACCTGCGCCACCGAAAAGCGCCGCCGCAGAAAGCGCGGCACGCTGGCCACACCCGACAAGGTGGTGGTCATCAACGAGGCGGTGTGCGAGGGCTGCGGCGACTGCTCGGTCAAATCGAACTGCCTGAGCGTTGAACCGGTCGAAACCCCGTTCGGCCGCAAGCGCCGCATCAACCAGAGCACCTGCAACAAGGACTATTCCTGCGTCAACGGCTTTTGCCCGAGCTTTGTCACCATTGAAGGCGGAACGCTGAAGAAGGCCAAGAAGGAGGGTCGCCAAGGCGCCGACCTGGCCAGCCTGCCGCCGTTGCCTGAGCCGGTGCTGCCATCGTCCGCGCAGGCCTGGGGCATTGTGGTCGGTGGCGTGGGCGGCACCGGCGTCATCACCATTGGCTCGCTGCTGGGCATGGCCGCGCACCTGGACGGCAAGGGCGTGGTGACGCAGGACGCGGGCGGCCTGGCGCAAAAGGGCGGCGCCACCTGGAGCCACATCCAGATTGCCAACCGGCCTGAAGCCATCCACACCAGCAAGGTGGACACCGCGAAGGCCGACCTGGTGATTGGCTGCGACGCCATCGTGGCGGCGCTGCCGGCCACGCTGGCCGTCATGCAGGCGGGCCGTACCTTTGTGGCGTTCAACACGCACGGCACGCCGACAGCCGCGTTTGTCACGCAGCCGGACTGGCAGTTTCCGGGCGGCGCCTGCGAAAGCGCGGTGGCCGCAGCCGTAGGCGCCGACCTGGTGGGCAGCTTTGACGCCGAACAGGTGGCCTCGCAAATGCTGGGCGACAGCATCTACA
>JAGOCN010000435.1 GCA_017998735.1 Giesbergeria sp. | reverse complement strand
CTGGTCCGCCGGCACGACCCGGTGCTGGTGCTGGTGCTGGCTGGCATTGCGGTCGGCGCGCTGCTGGGCGCGGGCATTTCGCTTATCAAAATTCTGGCCGACCCGACCACACAGCTGCCTTCCATCACCTTCTGGCTGCTGGGCGGGCTGAACGCCGTCACACCGGGCGACCTGGCGGCCACGGCGCCGGTGCTGCTGGTCGGGCTGGTGCCGCTGGCGCTGCTGCGCTGGCGCATGAACCTGCTCAGCCTGGCCGACGAAGAAGCGCAGGCGCTGGGCATCCCGGTGCGCCGTCTGCGCCTGCTGCTGGTGGCAGCGGCCACCCTGACCACGGCGGCGGCGGTGTCGCTGACCGGCATCATTGGCTGGATCGGCTTGGTCATTCCTCATGTGGCTCGGCTGTTGGTGGGGCCCAACTTTGCGCGCCTGCTGCCCGCGTCGCTGCTGCTGGGCGGCGGTTTTCTGGTGGCCACTGACACGCTGGCGCGCAACGTGGCCACCATCGAGCTGCCGCTGGGCATCCTGACCGCCCTGGTCGGCGCACCCTTCTTTTTGTTTTTGCTGGCGCGGCCAGGGCGGGGCGAATGAACGCCGTGCCACAACCCCACGCAGCTGATGTACCGGTGCTGGAAGCCTGCGCGCTGGACATCGGCCACGGCAAGCGCCGTGTGGTGCAGGGCATCGGCTTTGCGATGGCGCCGGGCGAGGTGCTGTGCCTGCTGGGGCCGAACGGCAGCGGCAAGACCACCTTGTTCCGCACCCTGCTGGGGCTGCTGCCCCCGCTGGCAGGCGAGGTGCGCGTGCTGGGCGCGCCAGTCACCGCCTGGTCGCGCAGCGCCTTTGCCCGCCATGTGGGCTATGTGCCGCAGGCGCATGCCGGCCTCTTTCCGTTCAGTGTGGAAGACGTGGTGCTGATGGGGCGCGCAGCCCGCATCGGGCGCTTTGCCACCCCGTCGCAGCACGACCGCGGCCAGGCGCTGCACTGCCTGCAGACCCTGGGCATTGCCCACCTGCGCCAGCGCATCTACACCGCCATCAGCGGCGGCGAGCGCCAGCTGGTGCTGATCGCCCGCGCGCTGGCGCAGGAGCCGGTGCTGCTGGTGATGGACGAGCCCACTGCCAGCCTCGACTTCGGCAACCAGATCCGTGTGCTGGAAACCATTGACCGGCTGCGCCGGCAAGGCATGGCGGTGCTGCTGTCCACCCACCAGCCCGAGCATGCGCTGCGCATTGCCGACCGCATTGCGCTGCTGGGCAACGGCCACCTGCTGGGCGTGGGCGCGCCGCAGGTGACCGCCACGCCCGACAACCTGGCCGCGCTGTATGGCGTGAGCGCCTCCGCCGTCGCCGCCTGCCTGGGCAGCGTGCCACTGGCAGCCTCTGAAAGATGCGCATGAACTCTCCTGCTGCTACCGCCGCCCGCACCACCGCACCCGAGACGCTCGACCAGATCGACTTTGCCGGCATGTACCGTGCGCACCTGGCCCGTGCCGAGCGCACGCGCAAGGACGCCAGCGCCTGGGACAGCCGCGCCGCCGGCATGGCCAGCAAGGCGCTGCGCAGCCGCTATGCCGAAGAATTTGTGGCGCGCATGGATTTGCGCGGCGCCACGTCGCTGCTGGACGTGGGCTGCGGCCCCGGCACCATTGGTCTGGCGGTGGCCGGGCAGTTGCAGCGCGTGGTCGGCCTGGACTACAGCGCCGCCATGCTGGACGCCATGCGTGCCAAAGCCCTGGAAATGCAGCTGGGAAATGTTGAAACCCTGCACCGCGCCTGGGAAGATGACTGGAGCGACGTGCCCGAGTGCGACATCGCCGTGGCCTCGCGCTCGACCAACGTGGACGACATTGCCGGCGCGCTGGAGCGGCTGCACGCCAAGGCGCGGCTGCGCATCTACCTGACGCACCTGGTGGGCGGGCATTTCACCGACCCGGCAATCCAGGCGGTGATAGGCCGCAATGTGCCGTCGGTGCCTGACTACATCTACCTGCTCAACATCCTGCACCGCCAGGGCATCCACCCGCGCTTGGACTACATCGCGCATGAAAACCGGCTGGCGGGTGCCGTGGACTTTGAAGACTTTGCCCGCCGTGTGGCCTGGTCGGCGGGTGCGATGGACCCTGCTGAAACCGAACGCCTGCGCATCTGGTACGCGCACGCCACACCGCAAGAGCGCCAGGGCGAACCGATGCGCTGGGCGTTTATTTCCTGGGAGAAAACACCATGCCGGAATTGACCCTTGCTTCTGCTGCGGCCCGTGCACAGGGCCGCGCCCATCCGCCAGCGGGCATCCCGCAGCGCGGCGCTGGCAACGACCCCGACCGGGCCATGTCGCCCCTGGGCGCCAAGCTGCTGGCCGACCTGCACCTGGAAGTGCTGGGCGCGCTGGATTCGCTCGGCGCACTTGGTGACGGGGCAGCGCACAACCTGTGCATCGAACGTGCGGTGCTGGGCGTGTTTTTCACCGGCGTCAAGCTCTCCAATGGCGTGGGCGGCCTGTGCGCCACGCCGCTCAAAAGCATTCCTTCCGCGGTGTGCTGCCCCAGCTCGGCGCTGGCCGTGCCGCTGCCGGGCAAGCTGGCCGGGCGCAGCGCGCTGCAGTTGCTCGACGACCTGTACCGCCCGCAGGACCTGCGCCGTGCGCTGGCCATTGCCACGCTGAACGCCCTGGCCGAAACCGTCTGGCAGCACAGCGGCCCGCCGGCCGGCTGGGAGGTGCGCAGCGGCGACGCTTTCGATGCGCTGCGCATCGGGCCGCAGGACCAGGTGGTGCTGGTGGGTGCCTTCCCGCCCTACC
>JAGOCN010000434.1 GCA_017998735.1 Giesbergeria sp. | reverse complement strand
GTTCTTTAATGCGCTCAATGCACGCTTGGCGGGCCGTGGGTTTGTGGCGACGGAGCGTTTGAGCGTGGCCGACATCACCGCCGTGGTGGCGGTGGACTTCGCCCGCATCGTCAAGCGCAAGCCGGGCGAGCAGCACGCCGATCTGCTGCGCTGGCGCGCCGCCATGGCAGAGCGGCCGTCGATGGCACTGTAAAGCGCTGCCATGGCTGCGCCCAAAACGCTGCTCATCGTTTACCACTCGCTCACCGGCGGCACGCGGCAGATGGCCGAGGCCGCGCGCGATGGGGCGGCAGTGGAGGGCGGCGTGGCGGTGCACTTGCTGCACGCTGCACAGGCCGGACCCCAGGACATGCTGGCCGCAGACGGCTATCTGTTTGCCACGCCCGAAAACCTGGCAGCCATCAGTGGGCAACTCAAGGATTTTTTTGACCGCAGCTACTACCCGGTGCTGGACCGGGTGAACGGCCGCCCCTACGCCAGCCTGGTGTGTGCGGGCAGTGACGGAAGCAACGCCGCGCGGCAGGTTGCGCGCATTGCGACGGGTTGGCGGCTCAAGGCCGTGGCGGACCCGATCATCGTCTGTACCCACGCGCAAACAACCGAGGCAATTTTGGCGCCCAAGCAGATCAGCAGCGAAGACCTTGAGCGCTGCCGTGCGATGGGCGAGGCCCTGGCGGCGGGGCTGGCGCTGGGGGTGTTTTAGTTTGCTATTTATTTTATAGCTTCTAACGCTTTACCAGTAAGCGATAGAGGTCAATTTGACTTGTATTTTTAAGTCGTGTGCTTGCCTGCCATCAACGCCAAGCGGTGGCAACCAGCTGGCTGTAGTGCACGCCCGGCCGCCCCAGCAAGCGTTCAAAGACGGCCGCGTTGCCCACGTTGTCGCTGCCCAGCATGGCCAGGGTTTCACTGCACCAGGGCGAGGCGGGCACGGCGTCGCCCAGGCGGGCGCTCATGTGTGTCAGCCACTGTGGCAGGCGCAGCACCTTGGCCGGGCTGGAGCCTAGCTGCTGGCGCAGGCTGGCAATCAAGTCGCCCATGGTGAGCGCCTCGGGCCCGGTGCAGTCGATCACGCCGGTCTGTTCGACGGCCGCGCCGAGCAGGGCCACCACGGCTGCCGCCAGGTCGTGTACCGACACCGGCTGCACCCGTGCGTCGAGCACGGGGCCTGGGAACAGCGCCACCGGCAGGCGCGCCAGGTTCATGAACAGCGCACTGCTGTCGCCACCCTTGCCATACACCACGCTGGGCCGCAGGATGGCGGGGCGCAGGCGGCCCTGGGCTGCCAGTGCCTGCACATGCGCCTCGGCCGCTATTTTTGTCTGGGCGTAGCGCGTGTTGCTGCCCTCAATGCCCAGGGCCGAAATCTGCACCATGCGCCGCACCCCCGCCTGGGCGCAGGCGTCGAACAGTGCGATGGGCGTATCGCGGTGTACCGCGTTGATGGGGCGTGCGCGGGTGTCGCGCAGTACGCCCACGGCGTTGACCACGGCGTCAATGCCCTGCAGCCGGGGCAGCCAGGGGGCGACCGTGGTGTCGTGCGCAAAATCCATGGGCACCAGGCCGGGTTGGGCGCCAGCGCTGCGTGGCGAGGCGAGGCGCCGCCGTGCACGGTGTGGCCTGCAGCCTCCAGGGCGGCTTGCAGTGTGCGGCCAATGAAGCCGGTGGAGCCGGTGAGCAAAATGTGCATGGTGGGGTCTGATAAAGACAGCGTTGGTGCCGACGATACGACGGTTTGCGCTGCAGCGCCGGGCAGGGCGGCGGGCCGCCCGGGGCGGTGCGTGGGCTTGCCAAGCGGCTAAGCACAAAAAACCTGCAGCGCCTAGACTTGGTTCCCGCATTCTGTTGCCCGATCACCTTTTCAGGAGAACCCCATGCCGCTTGAAGATATCTGCACCGATGTGAATGCTTTGCTGCCTGGCCGCAGCACCGAAGCGGGCGCGCGCCGCCGCACGGTGCTGCAATCTGCCGTGGGGCTGGGTTATGCCGCTGCTGCCGCGCCGCTGATGGCGCAGACGGCCGTTGCCACGCCGGCCGACGGCCTGGATGCCGGGCGCATCCAATACACCGTGGACGGATTCCAGGTGCCCGCCTACCGGGCAGCGCCCACAGGCAAGACCCATTTGCCCGTGGTGCTGGTGGTGCAGGAAATTTTTGGTGTGCATGAGTATATTGCCGACATCTGCCGCCGCCTGGCGCGGGCGGGCTATCTGGCCATTGCCCCTGAGCTGTACGCGCGCCAGGGCGATGCCAGCCAGTATGGCGAGATGGCCAAGCTCATGTCCGAACTGGTGGCCAAGGTGCCGGATGCGCAGGTGATGGCCGACCTGGATGGCGCGCTGGCCTGGGCCGGTCAATACGGTGGCGACCCCGCGCGCTCTGCCATTACCGGGTTTTGTTGGGGCGGACGCATCACCTGGCTCTATGCCGCGCACGGCCCGGTGAAGGCCGGCGTCGCGTGGTACGGCCGTCTGGTGGGCAGTGCTACCGCACTCACCCCCCGGCACCCGGTGGACATTGCCGCCCAGCTCAAGGCCCCGGTGCGCGGACTGTATGGCGGGCAGGATGGCGGCATCCCCCTTGACACGATTGATAAGATGAAAGCCGCTCTGGCGCAAGGTTCTGCGGCTGCCAAGGCGTCCGAGTTCGTGGTCTATCCCGATGCGCCCCACGCCTTTCATGCCGATTACCGTCCCAGCTACCGCAAAGCCGCCGCTGAAGATGGCTGGGCGCAGGCACTGGCATGGTTCAAGGCGAACGGCGTGGGCTGAGAGAGGATCACAATACTCCCTTGCTGCC
>JAGOCN010000433.1 GCA_017998735.1 Giesbergeria sp. | reverse complement strand
TCGCCCCGCAATATGCCGAGATCAACTGGAGCGGCCTGGACTTCAGCGCCGAGCAGTTTGCCAGCGTGACCAGCATCGACCGCGACGCCTGGGCCGACGAACTGGTTCTGCACACCACCCACTTTGAACAACTGGCCCAGGGCCTGCCGCAGGAGCTGCTGGCCACCAAGGCCGCGCTGGAAAAGCGACTGGCCGCCTGATGCGCCGGGCAAGCGGTGCCCCAGGCACCGCGGCCAACAGCCAGAAAGCCCGTGCTCACGTTCCTGAAGCGGGTTTTTTGGCGCAATCCAACGCAAGAAGGGCACCCGTGGGTGCCCTTCTTGCGTTGTGCGGCCCGCACGCAGGCGAACCCTTGTCGGGGAGATCAGCGATAGCGGCGGATGTCCTCGACCGCGATGCCATTCATGGCGCGGCTCAGGTCGGCCATGATGCGCGCGTCATACAAGGCGGCGTTCCAGGTGCGCTCGTCGTCGGCGTGGCGCTGGCGTGCATCGGCCCAGGCCTGCGCGGCGCTGCGCAGCCAGGCCACCGCATTGCGCGTGGGTGCAGCCAGAATGGCCATGCCCGCGAAGGCAACGCCCCACAACACCAGCCAGGCGGCCAGCAGATGGCCTTCGCTCCAGCTGTCGATCAGGGCATTGGCAGCCACCATCAGCGCCGACACCGTCGCCGCCAGCAGCAAGGACGTGGCGCCGCGCGCACCGCCAAGGCGGGCTGCGGTTTGGCGCAGATTGCGCAGGCCTGCCTGAATGCGGGCCAGTCCACGGTGTTCGGTATAAAGCTCGAGGGATGCAGTTGTAAGCATGATGAAACCAGACTGTCACTGTCGGCGAAGTTGCCGAATGACTGGTAGCAATACTAGGGTTAACCCTAGATATTGTCCAATGCATAGTTGGAATCACCCATCACGGTCTGCGTAATGACGCCCTTCGGCAAGCCCGCCCGCGAGCACACACCATGAAGCTGCAACTGCTGTCCGACCTGCACCTGGAAGTACACCCCCACTTCAGCCCCAGCCCCGCGCCCGGGGCGGATTTGCTGGTGCTGGCCGGCGACATTGGTTCGTATCAGCCGGGCTCCCTGCTGGCGGATGACGACTTTGGCCTGGCGCGCTTTTCGCCGCTGCCGCAGTACGCCGGCTGGCCCACGCCGGTCATCTTTGTACCCGGCAACCACGAGTACGACGGCCAGGACTTTGACGCCGCGCACGCACGCCTGCGCCGCACCTGCGACCGCCTGGGGCTGATCTGGCTGGAGCGTGAAAGCCTGGTGATGGACGGCGTGCGCCTAGTGGGCACCACCCTGTGGAGCGACTTCGACGCACTTGCCGACCACCACGACCTGACCGACATGGCGCTGCGCCTGAAGCAACGCAGCAAGGCCTTTCGCGCCGCAGACTTCTATCTGTCCAAAACCGGCACCACGCGCCATGGCGAGCCCTTTCTGGCTGCGCAGCTGCGCGAGCTGGGCCTGGCTTGCCAGGCCTGGTTACGCCAGGCACTGGCCCAGCCATTTGACGGCCCGACGGTGGCGATCACTCACTTTGCGCCCAGCCTGCGCAGCGCCGACCCACGCTACGGCCTGATGCCTGGCACCGCCGGCTTTTGCAGCGCCCTGGATGGCCTGCTGCCATACGCCCAGCTGTGGCTGCATGGCCACCTGCACGCACCCAGCGACTATTGTGCCGACGGCCTGCACGCTGATGGCCGGCGCTGGGCCTGCCGCGTGGTGGCCAACCCGCTGGGCTATGCGCGCAAAGGCGAGCAGGACGCATTCCTGCAGCACTGCGTCGTCGCCGTTTGAGGGCAATTGGGCGTGCGGCCCTCGGCTGCGTCAGCGCCAGCCCGCTGTGTGACGAATCAAAGCCCACTGCGCCAGCCACAGCGCCACGTAGCCCCAGGTCTCGACCAGTTCCTCCAACACCACCACCTGGGTGCCAAACCAGTCCTGTAGGTGCACGAAGCCATGGCCCTCGGCATTGGTGGAGATCACCATCGCCAGCACAAACAACGTCAGGCTGGCCACAGGCCAGGCCCGCTCGCGCTGCAGGCGAAGCAGCACCCGGCTCCAGAGTTGGTACCGCAGCATCCAGTAGCAGCACAGCAACAGCAGTGCCCCGCACACCCAGGGCACGGCCGGCCTGAACCACAGCACGCTGGAGCTGATGGTCGGGCCCCATTGGTTATGGCCGATCGCCGGCAGGAAGGCAGCCCCCCAGGCCAGCTCCCTGCCCAAGAAGGCCAGCCAGAATGGCAGCGCCACCCACCACAGCGGCGCTGCAACCGCGCCGCGCTGGCGATAGGCGGCCATGGCCGCGCCCAGCAGGCCGGCCAGCATGATCACAACCTGCGCGTTTTCCAGCAAGCCGTTTTCCCAGCCCCAGGACTGAGGCAGCCAATGGGCCAGCGGAAAACTCAAAGCCAGCAAAACCGCCAATAGAAGATTGCTCAGCAGCATGGGCATGGAGCGTGTGGGATTGACCTGCGGCGGACAAGGATCCGCGCGCAGTATCGGATCCTGGGATGAATTCATAGGAGCATCACAAAGCATTACGTTACCGACCGATGGGATCTTAACAAGCTGCTCTTCGCTCTTGATTGCGCTGCCCGATGCACTGCCCGATGCACTGCCCGTCGAGGCGGCAATGCTGCCTTGCTCCGCGTCGGGCCGGCACACCAGGCAGATAGCAGCCCGGTTGCGCACCCACCGTATGATCGGCTGGCCTGCGACCAGCGCCCAAGACCTGATTCAGGTCAAGATCAACGGCGCTGACGCAGACTAGTCTGTCACCCTGTTTACGGA
>JAGOCN010000432.1 GCA_017998735.1 Giesbergeria sp. | reverse complement strand
AAGCGGCGCAGCGGCGAAGCCAAATTGCCTGGCACGCGCAGCGTGTGCAGGCGATTGCACCGCGGAGAACACCCATGTTTAAAAAGATCCTGATTGCCAACCGCGGTGAAATCGCCTGCCGCGTCGCTGCCACCGCCCGCCGCATGGGCGTGAAAACCGTCGCCGTCTATTCCGACGCCGACGCCAACGCCAAACACGTTTCAGTGTGCGATGAAGCGGTCCACATCGGCGGCAGTGCACCCAAGGACAGCTACCTGCGCTGGGAGCGCATTCTGGAAGCTGCCAAGGCGACGGGTGCCGAAGCCATTCACCCCGGCTATGGTTTTCTGAGCGAGAACGGCGAATTTGCCCAGGCCTGCGCCAGCGCCGGGCTGGTGTTCATCGGCCCGCCCGCAGCCGCCATTGCTGCCATGGGCCTCAAGGCCGAGTCCAAGCAGCTGATGGAAAAGGCCGGCGTGCCATTGGTGCCCGGCTACCACGGCGCGGACCAGAACCCACAGCTGCTGCAGCGCGAGGCGGACGGCATGGGTTACCCCGTCTTGATCAAGGCCAGCGCTGGCGGTGGCGGCAAAGGCATGCGCATAGTAGAAAAGCCCGAAGACTTTGCCGCCGCCTTGGCCAGCTGCCAGCGCGAGGCAACCAGCAGCTTTGGCAACGCCGATGTGCTGGTGGAAAAGTACGTGCTGCGCCCGCGCCACATTGAAATCCAGGTGTTTGGCGACACGCAGGGCAACTGCGTTTACCTGTTCGAGCGCGACTGCTCGGTGCAGCGGCGCCACCAGAAGTTGCTGGAAGAAGCGCCCGCGCCCGGCATGACGCCAGAACTCCGCGCCCGCATGGGCGAAGCAGCGGTGGCCGCCGCCCGCGCCGTGAACTATGTCGGTGCCGGCACGGTGGAATTCATCGTCGAGCAGCCCGGCGGCTATGCGCACCCCGAGCAGATGAAATTCTTCTTCATGGAAATGAACACGCGCCTGCAGGTGGAGCACCCGGTCACCGAAGCCATCACCGGCCAGGACCTGGTGGAGTGGCAGTTGCGCGTGGCCGCTGGCGAGCCGCTGCCCTGCACGCAGGACGAACTGCGCATCACCGGCCATGCCATCGAGGCGCGCATCTGTGCAGAAAACCCGGACAACCATTTTCTGCCCGCCACCGGCACGCTGCAGGTCTACCGCAAACCGCAGGCCGTCAGCTTTGAGCGCGGCGTGGTACGGATTGACGACGGTGTGCGCGAGGGCGATGCCATCAGCCCGTTTTACGACCCGATGATTGCCAAGCTGATCGTGCACGGCGACACGCGTGAACAGGCGCTGGCGCGGCTGGACAGTGCGCTGGCGCAAACGCACATCGTCGGCCTGGCCACCAACGTGCAGTTTTTGCGCCTGGTGGCACGCAGCCCGTCGTTTGCCAACGCGCAGCTGGACACCGCGCTGATCGAGCGCGAAGCCGGTGTGCTGTTCCACCAGGAAAAGGTCGGCCTGCCGCTGGCCGCTGCAGCGGCGGTGGCACACACCCTGCGTGCCGAGCAGCTGCTGCAGGGCGCGGACCCGTTCAGCCGGCGCGATGGCTTTCGCTCGCATGGGCACAACCGGCGGCGCTTTGCTTTCACCTTTGGCAGTGTGCCTGCCAGTGCCGAACTGACGTACCTGAAAGGCGGGGCACTGCAGCTGGCGGTGCAGCCCGAAACCGGCGAAACCACCAGTGGCGCGCTGGCTTTTGAAGCCGCACCGGGCAGCGACAGCAGCAACAGCAAAAGCGACCGCATGGTGCTGCAGTTTGCCGGCCAGCGTGCTGTGGTCAGCGTCCATGCCCAGGGAGAGGCGCTGCATGTGTTTACCCCAGACGGTGCCACGCAGATAGTGGAAATCGACCTGCTGGCCCATGCCGGCGAAGCCGCCGCCGAGGGCGGTCGCCTGACGGCGCCCATGCCCGGCAAGGTGGTGTCGTTTGCCGTGCAGGCGGGCGATGCAGTCACCAAGGGCCAGCCGCTGGCCGTGATGGAGGCCATGAAAATGGAGCACACCATTGCCGCACCGGTGGACGGCGTGGTGCAGGAACTGCTGTACGCGCCCGGCGACCAGGTGGCGGAAGGCGCCGAGCTGCTGAAACTGGTGGCGGCGGAAGTGGCAGCAGCCTGAGCGGCCAGCCGGACCGGGCAGGGCAGGGCGCCCTGCCGTGACAGTGCCCGGCAGGCACAGCCCTTACCCTTGCATCCCATGAAAATCACTTTTTGCTGCACCGGCACCGCGCCCGAACCCTGGCTGCAGGGCCTGGCCGCCGCGCTGCCCGGTGCGGACATTTCCCTCTGGCAACCCGGTGCACCGCAGGCCGATTGCGCTGTGGTCTGGGCGCCGCCCCAGCAGTTTCTGGACGAGCAGCCGGGCCTCAAAGCCTTGTTCAACATCGGTGCGGGCGTGGACGCGTTGCTTCAGCTGCAACTGCCGCCGTCGGTTCCGGTGGTGCGGCTGCAGGATGCCGGCATGGCGGTGCAGATGGCCGAGTACGTGTGCCATGCGGTCATCCGGCACTTTCGCGAACTTGACCAGTGCGAAGCCGCCATGCGCCAGGGCGCGTGGGCCTACCGCAAGCCGCGCCAGCGCAGCGACTTTGCGGTCGGCGTGCTGGGCCTGGGCGTGCTGGGCACGCGCGTGGCGCAGGCGCTGGCGCAGTTCGAGTTTCCGGTCAACGGCTGGAGCCGCTCGGCCAAGGCGCTGGACGGTGTGCGCTGCTTCCATGGCGCCGAAGGGCTGAACGATTTTCTGGCCGCCAGCCGGGTGCTGGTCAACCTGCTGCCGCTCACGCC
>JAGOCN010000042.1 GCA_017998735.1 Giesbergeria sp. | reverse complement strand
GTGCTGGCAGCGCCGGTGCAGGCGCAAAGCCTGTCCGAGCTGCTGGAAGCGGCCCGGGGCTACGACGCCGCCTGGCAGTCGGCGCGTGCGCAGCTGGACGCCAGCACCAGCCGTGCCGAACAGGCACGCGCCGGGCTGCTGCCCAGCGCCGGTCTGTCGGCCGGCCTGGCGCGCGCCAACAACGACATCCACACCTCCGCGCCGGTGCAGCTGCCCAACACCTCGCAAACCACGCAGACCGTGGGCGTGAATGCTTCCCAGCCCCTGTACCGCCCGGCCAACCGCATCGCGCTGGCGCAGGGTCTGCGCGGCATCGACATTGCCCAGGCACAGCTGGACGCGGCCACGCAGGACCTGCTGGTGCGCGTCAGCCGGGGCTACTTTGACGTGCTGGCGGCGCAGGACACGCTGGGCTTTGTGCAGGCGCAAAAAGTGGCGGTGGCCGAGCAGCTGGCTTCGGCCAAGCGCAATTTCGAGGTCGGCACCTCGACCATCACCGACTCGCGCGAGGCGCAGGCGCGCTTTGACCTGATCACTGCGCAGGAAATCGCTGCCGTGAACGACCTGCGCGTCAAGCGCCTGGCGCTGGACCAGCTGGTCGGCCAGACCGGCACCGCGCCGCTGCCGCTGGCCCAGCCGCTGGTGCTGCCCACGGTGGCGCCGGACAACGTCGCCGCCTGGGTGCTGCGTTCGCAGGACAGCCAGCCGCAGGTGCGCCAGGCGCAGATTGCGCTGGACGTGGCAGAGCTGGAAACGCGCAAGGCCGAAACCGGACACCTGCCCACGGTGGACCTGCAGGCGGGCTACAACATTCAGCGCACGCCGAACGGATCGCAGTTTCTGCCCGGCATTTCCAGCCGCGCCCACAGCGCCAGCGTGGGCGTGGCCCTGAACCTGCCGCTGTTTGCCGGCTTTGCGGTGCAAAACCGCGTGCGCGAAACCCTGGCGCTGGAAGAAAAGGCCCGCGCCGACCTGGAAAACCTGCGCCGCGCCGTGGCGCAGAACACCCGCGCCGCGTTCTTTGGCGTGCAGTCGGGCCTGGGCCAGGTGCGCGCACTGGAAGCGGCCGAGGCTTCGAGCCTGAGCGCCCTGGAAGCCAACCAGCTGGGTTACCAGGTGGGCGTGCGCATCAACATCGACGTGCTGAACGCCCAGAGCCAGCTGTTCCAGACCCGGCGCGACCTGGCGCAGGCGCGCTACAACGTGCTGCTGGGCACGCTGCAGCTGCGCCAGTCGGCGGGCATCCTGCTGGAAGGCGATGTGCAGGCCATTGACGCCTTGCTGGCCAAAGACCGCCGCTGAACCTTCTTTTTCTTCATTTTGGGTAAAAAACGGCTCCAGCGCATGCTGCGCCTGCGCCAGCAGCTACAAATACCATAGCAAGATGCGGCATTTTGCCGCTCTTGCCAGCAGCCCGGTTTTCAAACCACCCGCTGCAGCGCCTGTGCCAGGTCGGCCACCAGGTCGTCGGGGTGTTCGATGCCCACGCTCAGGCGCACCATTCCTTCGGTGATGCCGTGTGCTGCGCGCAGTTCCGGCGCCACGGCGCTGTGCGTGGTCGATGCCGGGTGGCAGGCCAGGCTGTCCACATCACCGAGCGACACCGCCTGCGCAAACAGCTGCAGCGCGTCCAGCACGGCAGCGGCAACCGCCCGCTCGCTGCGCACCAGCTCGAACGTGACCATGCCGCCAAAGCCGCCCTGCAGCTGCTGCTGCGCCAGCGCGTGCTGCGGGTGGCCGGGCAGACCGGGGTAGTGCACCGCGCGCACGGCCGGGTGCGCCGCCAGAAAACGCGCCACGGCCAGGGCGCCCTCGCAGTGCGCGGCCATGCGCAGCGGCAGGGTCTTGAGCCCGCGCAGGAACAAAAACGCTTCCTGCGGCGCCAGGTTGCCGCCCACATGCGCCAGCCCGGTCTTGCGCACGGCCGCCACCAGCGGCGCGGCGCCAGCCACCACGCCGCCCGTGGCGTCCCCATGGCCACCGAAGTACTTGGTCATGGAATGGAGCACCAGGTCGATGCCCAGCGCAACCGGACGCAGCAGGCAGGGGGTGCAAAAGGTGTTGTCGGCCACGCTGGTGATGCCGCGCGCTCTGGCCAGCGCCGCCACGGCGGCCAGGTCGTGCAGGTGCAGGGTGGGGTTGGTGAGGGATTCGACCCACACCAGCCGCGTGGCCGGCGTTAGGCTGGCGGCCAGACCATGCTGCGTGGCATCGACCGCGCGGATGCCGAAGCGCTCGCCCAGCGACCGGAACAGGGCTTCGGTGCCGCCGTAGAGCGGGCCGAGAAAGGCAATTTCATCGCCGGGGTTGAGCAGCCCCAGCAGCAGCGCCGACGTGGCTGCCGTGCCGCTGGCAAAAGCCACCGCCGCCGGCGCGCCTTCCAGGTCGGCCACCTTGGCCTCCAGCGCTGCCACCGTGGGGTTGCCAAAGCGGCTGTAGCGGTAGCCCTGCGCGGTGCCGTCAAACAATGCTGCGCCCTGCGCCAGCGTGCCGTAGTGGTAGGCGGTGCTTTGCGTGATCGGTGTGGTGAGGGCGCCGGTGTGCGGGTCGGGCATTTGCCCTGCATGGACGGCGCGGGTGCGCAGGTGGGTCATGGCAAAAAGTCCTTGGAACGGGGTTGCGGCAGCGGCGCCGGGCGCAATGAAGGCGGTGGTGGCACGGTGGGTGAAACCTGCAGGTGCAGCAGCATTTCTTCAGTTGCCCCTGGCGCGCCGTGCGCCGGCTGCACTGCAAAAAAAACAGGTGTGCGCTTCAGCCACCAGAAGGTGGCCCTTCTGCAAACAGCAGCGCCCAGCAGGCCGGGTCGCCGGCCAGCAGGTCCAGGTCGCCGCGTTCGGGCGGGCGGCAGGGCTGCGCGCCGCGTGCCTGGGCCAGTGCGGCCGCGGCAGGCGAAAAATACGCCACCACCTCGCACTGCAGCCGGCCTTCAAGCTCGTGCCGTGCAAACACCGCCATGTCCGCCGGGCGCCCTGCCGCACCAAACAGCGGCGCAAACTGCGCCTGGAGCTGCTCCTTGGGTTCAAACGCCATGACGCCATCGCCCAGATTTTCTGAAAACCATGTCTGCATGAGAAAGGCTCCTGTGGTCTGCCGCTGTGCCGCTGTGCCGCTGTGCTGGTCCGGTGGTCTGCGGCGCAGCGGTTCCTGGCGCAAGGGCGGGCTGAACACCGCGCCGGCACCCGAACTGCTGCAAACTGGAATTTACATGAAAAACGCCTCCAGCGCAGGCCGGGCCTGCGCCAGCAGCTCATCTTTCGATAGCAAGCCCGAACCCCTGCTGCAGACAGATTGCACACGGTGCCCAGGGGCTGCAAACGGTCTGCAGCCCTTTCAAAGTACCAGCGCCCGTTTTACAGCCGGTGGGTGCACAGCTTGAAATCGTAGTCTTCCGGAAAGGCCTTGATGGCAAAGCCGAGGCTGCGCATCAGGCGCAGCATGCCGGTGTTGTTGGCCAGCACCAGGCCCTCGATTTCCTGCAGGCCCCGGTCGCGGGCGACTTCCATGATGCTCAGCATCAGGCGCGAGCCCATGCCATGGCCGCTGCAGTCGTCCGCCACCACCAGGCCGAACTCGCAGCTGGAGTTGTCGGGGTTGGTGACATAGCGCGACACTCCCACCATGCGCTCGGTCAGCGTCACGTTGCCGTCCGCGTCGGCGTCGCGCTTGGTGATGATGGCGGCCAGCGCCATTTCGCGGTCGTAGTCGATCAGTGCAAAGCGCGCCAGCATGGACGGCGGCAGCTCTACCAGCGACGACACAAAGCGGAAATAGCGGCTTTGCGGCGACAGCCCCTGCACCAGCGCCTGCAGCATGGGCGCGTCCTCGGGGCGGATCGGACGCACCGTGTACTCGCCGCCATCGCGCAGCGGCCAGACATGCTCGTACTGCGCCGGGTACGGCGGAATGGACAGGTGGCCATAGCCATTGTTTTGCGGCGCCCGGCCAATGACGATGCGGGCGTCCACCGCCACCACGCCGTTCTCGTCCACGATCAGCGGGTTGATGTCCATTTCGCGCAGCGCCGGCAGCGCGCACACCATCTCCGAGACCCGCAGCAGCGTCTGCTCCAGCAGCGGGAGGTTGACGGCGTGGGCATGGCGCCATTCGCCCAGCGTCTTGGACACGCGCGAGCGCTCGATCAGGCGGCGCGCCAGAAACTGGTTGAGCGGCGGCAGCTCCATGGAGCGGTCGTCGATCAGCTCGATCATGGTGCCGCCGGCGCCGAAGGTGATGACCGGCCCGAAGGGCTCATCGCTCACCATGCCGATGCAGATCTCGCGCCCGCGCTGGCCGCGGGCCATGCGCTGCACGCTCACGCCGTTGATGCGCGCCTCGGGCTGTGCACGCGCCACGCGCTGCACCATGTCGGCATAGGCATCGCGTGCGCCGGTGCCGCTGCGGATGTCCAGCGCCACGCCGCCCACGTCGGACTTGTGGCTGATGTCGGGCGAGTCGATCTTCAGCGCCACCGGAAAGCCCAGCTGCGTGGCAATCATCATGGCCTCGTTGGCACTGCGCGCCAGGATGGTCTGCGTGACCGGAATGTGGAACGCCGCCAGCAGCGTTTTCGATTCGATCTCGGTCAACACATTGCGCTGCTGCGCCAGCACGCTTTCGATCAGCAGCTTGGCGCCGGCAATGTCGGGTTTCACCAGCGTGCTGAGCGACGTGGGCGTCTGCTGCAGCATCTGCTGGTTTTGGTAGAACGAGGCAATGTTGCCAAAGGCGCCCACCGCCGCCTCGGGCGTGCGGAAGGTGGGAATCGATGCCTTCTGCAGCACCTCGCGCGCCGGCAGCACCAGCTGGTCGCCCATGAAGCAGCCCAGCAGCGGCTTGTGCATGCCGCGCCGGGCCTCGGCCAGGGCGGTGGCCACGCCGGCGCTGTCCACGTTGCTGCGCGGCGTGTAGATGGCCAGCACGCCGTCGATGCCCGGCTCCTTGCTGGCCGCTTCGATGGCGATGCGGTAGTGCTCGGGCGTGGCCGCTTCGGTCAGGTTGACAAGGTCACCAAGCGCTGCCAGCGGCGGCAGCTGCGGCGCCAGCTCCTGGGCCACCGCTTCGGGCAGGGTGCCCAGGTCCAGGCCGATCTCATTGATCCAGTCGGCCGCCAGCACGCCAGGCCCGCCGCCGTTGGTGACGATGGCCAGGCGCCGGCCCACCGCCCGGTAGTGCGAGGCCAGGCACTTGGCGGCAGAAAACAGATCGACAAACGAATGCACCCGCACCGCACCGGCGCGGCGCAGCGCAGCGTCAAACACCTCGTCGGTGCCGACGATGGCGCCGCTGTGCGTCTGCGCGGCGCGGTTGCCGGCGGGTTTGCGGCCGGCCTTGAGCACCACCACCGGCTTGGCATGCGCCGCCGAGCGCAGCGCGCTCATGAACTGGCGGGCGTTAGAGATGCCTTCCATGTAGACCACGATGCTGTGCGTCTTGGGGTCGGTGGCCAGAAAGTCGAGCACCTGCGCAATGTCCAGCGAGGTTTCCGGCCCCACCGACACCACCGAAGAAAACCCGACGCCGTTGTTCTGCGCCCAGTCCAGGATGGCCGAGGTGAGCGCGCCCGACTGCGACACCAGCGCCAGCTGGCCGGTGTTGGCCAGCGGCCCGGCCGCGCTGGCGTTCAGCCCCAGCTGCGGGCGCTGCAGCCCCAGGCTGTTGGGGCCGAGCAGGTACATGCCTTCGCGCTGGGCGATTTTTTTCAGCTCCGCCGCCTCGGCAGCGCCCATGCCGCTGGAGATCACCAGCACCGCGCGCGAGCCGATGCGCCCGGCCACTTCCAGCGCGGCCGGCACATCGCCGGGGGGCAGCGCAATGACGGTCAGCTCGGCGCGGCGCTGCGCCAGGTCGGCCAGGGTGCCAACGGTGTGCACGTCCAGAAACTGCAGGGTGCCCTTGAATTCCTGTGCCCGCAGCGCCTTGTGCAGCGCCTGCGCCTGCGGTGTCAGTTTCTCGGGGTCATCAATGCTGCCGGCCAGCACGGCAATGGAAGCAGGGGTGAAAAGGGGGGTGAGGTAGTGTTTGTCCATGGTGCAATCGTTTGGCCGCAAAAGGCCGGGCACAAGGGTGAATGGGGGGCTGCCAGTGGCGGCAAGCCCTGCAGAAGGCAGCGGCCCAGAAGGCGGGCTACCTGCCTGGCCTGCGCTTCAAAACCGGTCGGTGGCCATTCTGCACCGGCCTTGCGGGTTGCTGCAGAGATTGCAGGCAGAGGCACTCTTTGTCCGCCTTTGGTGCCAGGGGCAGCTTGCACCTTGAGCGCAGCACGCACTGCCCAGCAGGTCCCTTTTTGCCCGATAGCCGGCTGAGCCCATCTCCTACACCTGCATGGGCGCTTGGTTGGCGTCTGCACAGTGCAGGGCACGGGACACTGAGGCCTCGAAACAGGAACTGCCTGCAACGACAGCCATCAGGGCGGAAAGCACCACAAAACAACCGGGCGCTTTTTGCACAGGCTGCCACTGCCAGGTTTTTTCAACAGACCATTCACCTAGAAAGCACACCATGTTCAAGCACTCAGTCAAGGCACTTTCCGTCGGCGCCGCCATCGTTCTGGCCACCACCGGTGCCTGGGCACAGACCCCCGGCACGGCCACCACCCCCGCCACCGTGGGCGTGACGCCCCAGGATGCCCGCGAAGCCACACAAAAAGCCGTGCCCCGGTCGGACACCGGAACGCTGGTGCGCACCGAGCCGTCTGCTGCCGACCGTGCCAACAACGCGGCCAACGATGCCAAAAACGCTGTGACGCCCAATGCGACGCGCAGCAACATGAACAACAACAACAACAACGCCAATCCGAGCGAGCCACGCAACAGCGGCACCACCACCGGCACGGTGAACAACACCACCACGCCAAGCCAGGCCATGGGCATCACCGGCACCGTGCCGGGCGCTGAAGCCACTTCGGGCGATGCCACCAACACGCGCAACAACCCGGGCACCGCCACGGGGACCACGGGCCGCTCCATGGACACCCCCATGGACAACAACAACATGACCAACCGGTCCAACATGAACAACAAAAACAGCGGTGTCAACAACAACAACAACGCGCGCAGAAACAACCGCCCTGCCCGCGCCGACCGCAACTGATTTCGCACTGCCCTGGTCTGCTGCCTTGCTGGTGCACCCTGACAGCAAGCCTTCAAAATCAGCGGCGTTTTTCTTCCACTTTTTTCCATTGTTCAAAAGGACCACACCATGAGCACCACCACCACCACCGCCCACACCTACAACCCCGATGCACGCAGCCCTCTGGTGACCGGCCTGTTCCCGGACCGTGCCTCGGCCGAAGCCGCCTACAACGCAGCCAACACCCGTGGCTATAACACCGACGATGTGAACCTGGTGATGTCAGACGACACCCGCACGCGCCACTTTGGTGACAGCGCGGTGGAAACCGAACTGGGTACCAAGGCAGCCGAAGGCGCCGGCATTGGCGGCGCCATTGGCGGCACGCTGGGCGCCATTGCCGCTGCCATTGCAGCCGTTGGCACCACGCTGGCATTGCCAGGCCTGGGCCTGGTCGTGGCCGGCCCGATTGCCGCAGCCATTGCCGGTGCTGGCGCCGGTGCGGCCGGTGGCGGCCTGATCGGTGCGCTGATCGGCTGGAACATGCCTGAAGAGCGCGTCAAGGAATACGAAGAAGGCGTGAAGAACGGCGGCATCCTGATGGGTGTGCATGCACGTTCGGACGAAGACGCTGCTTACCTGGAAAACGAATGGCGCCAGAACCGCGGCGAAAACGTGTACCGTTAATCAAAGCAGACGGCACACCCGTGTGCATGCAAGGAGCGGCGGCTTTCACTGCCGCTCTTGCTGCCCTTCCAAGCACTCTTCTGCCTTGCACCAGCCGGTGCAGTCAGGGGTTGCCGGGATCTGGCAGCTGCATGCCACTGCCCCCAGGCAAAAGGCCATTTCTTCGGAAGTGGCTTTTTTCATGCAGGCCTTTCAGGTGTTCTTTTTTCTTGAAGCATCCATGTTGAAATTTCCTGTGCACAAGAGCATTGCATGGCTTTGGCCTCACTCTTTTTCCTGGCGTTTGCGTCCGGACGAGGGGTTGTGGGGCAGGCTGCAAGGTGGGCCTCTGGCAGGCCGGGTTGCAATGGCGCTGCTGCTGGGGGTGCCGGTTTCCATGGTGCAGGCTGCAGACCTGGCGCCGCCCTCGGCCCGGCAGCGCACTTTGGCGGGCGCAACGCCTTCCCAACCCGCCCGCATGTCGTTGCCCATGTCGCAGGACGCACGCGATGTGCGCGACTGGGTGCGCCGCAGCAGCGACAACGCGCACCTGCCCTTTGTGCTGGTGGACAAGCGCAGCGCAGCCATCCATGTGTTTGACGCCGAAGGCGTGCTGCTGGCGTCTTCGGCGGCACTCGTCGGGCTGGCGTCCGGCGACCATTCGGTGCCCGGCATCGGCGAGCGCCCGATGTCGCAGATAGCACCGCACGAGCGCACCACCCCGGCGGGGCGCTTTGTGTCCGAGCCCGGCCGCAACCTGCAGGGCGAAGACATTGTGTGGATCGACTACGACGATGCCGTGTCGCTGCACCGGGTGCGCCCTGGCAACCTGGCCGAGCGCCGCCTGCAGCGCCTGGCCACCGGCACACCGGACGACAACCGCATTTCGTTTGGCTGCGTCAACCTGCCGGTGGCGTTCTACGACCGCTTCATTGCCCCCACCCTGGGGCACCAGACCGGCGTGGTCTATGTGCTGCCCGAAACCCGGCCGGTGGCGGAATTCTTCGGGTTTGTGCCTGTGCCTGTGCCAGCGTCAAAAGCTGCGCAGCGCTGAACTGGCGTTTGCTGGCTGCTGCGGCGCAGCCAAGGCAGTAGAACGGCTTCCCTGCCTTGCTTTGTCTGGCTTCTTCTGGCTTCTTCTGGCTTTCAAAATACCGGTAAAAAAGCACTCCAGCGCACGCGCAGCATGCGCCAGCAGCTACTGTCTCAATAGCAAATAACACCCTCTTCTGTGCACGGAAGCAGCTTTGGAGCGGCTGCCAGCGCAGG